>JAKRWB010000191.1 GCA_022353185.1 ANME-2 cluster archaeon
GTGCAGGTGTGTCAATTACACCTGCACCATAATGTTATGCAGAATTCAATGTGTTCCCCGGGTGGTTCGAATCCACCAGAGGGCTAATACTTAGGTACCGGATAGGGAACCCAATCTAAAGAAAGGAAGATGAATAAAATAAAAAGAATATTAGAAGTCCTATTTATGATAGGCATGATAGTAGTCATTTTCCCTCTTTTATTTTTTTTGGGGAAAATAGTGAAAAATAAGAGGTGTTATGTAACAATGAGAACACAAATATGTGCACTGGCTTTGCTAATGGTCGTTGCACTCGGTGCAACAGCACTGCCTGCTATGGCTGATACTCAAGGGTCGTCAAGTGTTAGTTTAGATCTGGGAAACAGCGTACCACCGGATCTGACTGCCGTTGACCTGTATGATTCTGACGAAAGCACTGGAACAACCCAGATGGCACCACAGATAGAATATGCAGTGAAAATATCGGTTACGAATGGCAACACACTGAACGATATAGATACAATCGTGGTAGTAGTAAAAGAGGCTGCTCACTCAGGTGATGACTCCGCTACCCATCAGGCGACTTACCAGTGGTCATCCACAGATGGGTGGAGTATGACAGGTCCTGGCGGAACATGGAGTATTGACGTAGCCGATTGTGATGTGCCAACCTTAACCGAGACTTCAGGAGACTGGTGGCTGCACTTCACTCCTGGCAAGGTGGCGATAGAATCTGTCAGTAATTGGAAGATCAATGCCACTGTAACAGATAAAGGATCTTTATCAGATAACTCTCCCGAACTAACGGGCCTCGAAATGCTGTGGTATGGCGAGATCAGTGAGGTTGATGAGTCATTCGGCTTCGGAAGCATTAGCCTCGGCGACACGGACATACAGATTACTGGTGAAGATACAGTTGTAGACGTTAAGGCAATAGCAAACGGAGCATACAAGCTTGAGACTAAGTCAGGAGATTGTACTAAGGGTGCTGATACCGCAACGCTCGACTGGGATGGTACACTTGATCCCGGACATTTCGCGCTGGAGAACGATGGGTTAGGTGATGTTATCACCAGCAACTACGTGCAGGATTCTTACACTACGGTAACAGACTTCGTCAATAAAACAGCGCCAACTGCAGAAGGTGGCGATGACGAACCGATATACGTCTGGGTATCAGTTGCATCGTCGGGGTTCGTGCTGGGCATATACAGCGGAACGTACAATGTGCAGATCGCTCCTGCATAAACGAAACCGGGAAAAGACGCTCCTCTTTTCCCTCTTCTTTCCTTTTTGATGGAGGGAAGCCGATAAGAGACGTGATGTAAATAAAAAGTCCTCTGCGTGGTGCAAATCTGCGGGCGGGCTGAAACTGAAAGAGAAAGCTCAATAAAAATGCTAAAAGATGGAATATTTGCATGGCACGCAACGCTCGTTGCTGGCAAATACCAACTCGTGCTCGACATGGATGAATACGGATCGGGCGTTTATAGTGAAATCCCTGGTTATGCTGAATCCGTTTATGACCCCTTAGGGACTTTTACTGTTGTTCAGGTTAACCAGGCACCAGACGTTTCCGAGGCATATCCATGTATAGCCATAGCGTCATGATTCGCTTGGATTATATAAATAAGCAACAATAAATGGCTTCTTTACTCGCTTCTACCCCTAA
>JAKRWB010000192.1 GCA_022353185.1 ANME-2 cluster archaeon
GCCCTGTCAGCTGCAGGATAGAGTTCTTTTGAATATCCGGAATATGGCGTCATAACACTGGATATGGTATAAGATGCGAATAAAAAAGCCATTAACAATACACTTACACCTGTAAGAAAATCTATACTGACCATTGCCTTTTCTTCTCGCATGTCATGTAGAAAAGCCATATAATTCAACCCTGTGTGATTAAGATATCTGAACGGTTATTGGTAATTATTATCTTTCCTGAAGAGCTTGAGACAGAACCATTTACAGATACCAACTCATCTATACTGCTCAATGGGACGAACACTGTCACATCCTTGTACATGGATTTTAACCTCAAAGTTTTTTGTCCGGAACCATAAGGGTCCTCATCAGTAACATCAATAAAATATCCACTGTTAGCCGCCTGAACCGGTATGTCCATAACCGAAACGAACTGACCCTGGATTGGATTAGATAAATACGCATCCGTAATAGCAGATGATACCTGATTGCCCACATCTGTAAGTTCTGAATATACAGCCTGACGTGTAGAATTATCCACTACTGATGAAAATGCTATGATCATAATCCCAAAAAACAGCACTGACATACTGAATATCAGGATATAATCTATGGGAACGGCCTGTCCGCTTGAATCTTTATGCAGTGTTCGCATGTAACCAATTACCCCACAACGGACTCGATTTTTGTTTCATGGATAGAAAGTATAATACTTGAGTGTGTGATTTTTGCGTTTACAGTGTCAGTATCTGGAATGATAGTAGATGAATATGAAGCACCCGCATTCGAAACTGTTTTGTTGAGATACCGGTCCCATGCCTGGTAATTCCGGCTGGTAATGTTAATGTATATGGTGTTTACTTCTCCTGAGTAAATTTTACTGACACCATCATCTACTGCAGAGGTCCTCACATTGCCCTTACCTTTGCCGCTTGTTGAGGTATTAGCACCAGTAATATTAATAACATGTATCATCACCCCTACATTACTCCCGCTCAACTTTCCCGCATATATAAGTGGTTCCTGTTCCATTATCGAACCTGTGGGATATGTGGTGAACACAGCTCCGTTCTCATATGCCATGATCATGTTTTTGTATTCATAACTTGTCGTACCCGGGGACCATGATAATAATGTAGTGGTTGCCCCATCAATGTAACTAACCTCTATCCTGGTATTGTTGGGTATCACAGCAAGGGTACCACCATCCATTGGAATAGTAGTGGTCCTGGCTGTACCCGCACCAGTAATTGGACCTCTGACGACTTCCTCTATGTCACCATGAAGGACAGAAAAAGAGTTATGGATATTCTGTTGATGAGTACTTAATTTGGCATTATCAATCATCGGAATACCAGCTGTATAAATAATTCCGATCGAAACAGTAACAATAGCCAGGATTAATATCATTCCTATGACAGGAGATACACCGCTATCATTTACCGTAAATTTTTTTACTTGTTTTGACATTATAAATCCAGGTAAAGTTATTCACACATTACTATATAACATTTTATTACTCCAAATAACTCTGCACCAGTAACCGCCCCAAGTATGGTAATAAGAACTTTGAATAATTTATGTGCACTTCATTCAGTTACTATTTTCCGGTACAGCGTATCCCTTTGCACCGGGTCACGTCCGGCACCCCTGATAATCCACTGGAACTCCTCTGGCGGCATATATTCTCCATTAGCCGCACCGGCACTTTTTGAGATACTCTCCTCCATCAAAGTACCTCCCAGGTCATTGGCACCGCAAAACAGGGCATATTGTGCCATTTTCTTTCCAAGTTTCACCCAGCTGGCCTGGATATTCCTGACATGTGGGTACAGCAGGATGCGAGCCATGGCATGCACCATCAAATCTTCAACCCCGGTTGTGGCATAGTAACCCTCAGCCATCAACCGCTCGCCCAGGGGATTATTGTACGGCATGAAGGGCAGGGGTACGAATTCAGTGAACCCGCCTGTCCTGAGTTGTATGTCCCTGATGGTAAGTATGTGCTGGATACGCTCGGTCATGGTCTCGATATGCCCGTACATCATAGTGGCTGTGGTTGGTATGCCTGTACGGTGTGCGGTCTCGACCACATTAATCCACTGCGATGACGTTAGTTTATCAGGGCATATCTCCCTGCGCACCCTGTCAGATAGTATTTCGGCGGCAGTGCCGGGCATGGTATCCAGGCCGTCGTTTTTGAGTGCCACAAGAGTATCCTTTATACTGGTGCCGCTGTTTTGGGACATGTGGAATACTTCCATGGGCGAAAAGGCATGGATGTGCAGTTGCGGGAATCGTGATTTAATTGATTTTAGGATATTGCAGTAATCTTCCAGGTACATGTCGTCCATCAACCCGCCCTGGATACAGACCTCGGTTGCACCGGTCCGGACCGCATCATCAGCCGTTTGTGCAATTTCATCAACGCTCATCCTGAAGCCGCGGTGTTCCCTGAAAGCACAGAATGTACATGTTCCTGTACAGTTGTCTGAAAAATTTATGTTACGATTTATAATGTACGATACCGAATTGCCAACCAATCCCTCTCTCAGGATGTCGGCAAATTTGAAAACGGCGGCAGGGTCACATTTGAGCAAGTCAGATGCATCATTGACAGTTGCTGCTCCATCAAGTACTCTTTCTACAATGTCTTGAGGGATTTCTGTAGGGACATGTTCAAAAATATCGTTCAACACGGCTGCATATTGTAAACTCATAACAACCACATCAATTAGTAAGCGTTTCAATCGTGTATATTATTTAAAGTTTTATAGATTGCCCTATTGAAATTGAAATAAATCTATAAGTGTCTTGCAGGTAATTCATCTACCATGACCCTGCAAACATTGTCAATACACCGTCCTGATTCCCATCCCACCCCGCAAGTCGTGGGTTTTGGTGCCCTGAACCTGGATAGGATATATTATGTGGACAGGATTGTCAAGCCGGACGAGGAAGGTTTTATCAGTTCCATCGAAAACCATCCCGGTGGTTCAGCCGCCAATACTATTGTAGGGCTGTCCCGGCTGGGCATAGAGGCCGGGTATGTGGGAAAGGTTGCAGATGACGAGGCAGGCAGATTATTACTGGATGACCTTTCATCCGAAGGCGTGAATACCCGGGGAGTCACCGTTTCCAATGGCAGGAGCGGAGCGTGCCTGATAATGGTCGACGGCCAGGGTGAGCGGGGGATATTGGTTGACCCGGGCGTTAATGATACTATCACCACTGCTGATGTGGACACAGGTATGAGTTTGAAATTGATAAACAATGCTGAGCTGGTTCATTTCACCTCTTTTGTGTGCAGGGGTTCAGATACATCATTCGAGACCCAAAAATATGTGGCATCCCACACAACCGCTGACCTGAGCTTTGACCCGGGCACGCTATATGCCGAACGTGGCATGGAAGCACTGATGGATTTCATCAGCCGGGCACGGGTGGTACTGCCCAATGACCATGAACTGAAACTTATGACCGGGTGCCGGGACGTAAGGGACGGTGCGGACATGCTCATGGAGGCCGGAGCGCAGTGGTTGGCTGTGAAGATGGGCAGCCGGGGGTGTTATGTGACGGACGGCACGTCAGGTATTGAGATACCGTCCAAAAAAGTGAGTGTCGTGGACACGACCGGGGCAGGTGATGCGTTCAATGCCGGTTTTATCTGCGGTATGCTACAGGGGGAAGATATTGAAACCTGCGGCCGGATGGGTAATGTTACTGCATCCATCAGCATAGGGCACAGGGGGGCCCGTGGAGGATTACCTTCCAGGGACGAATTTGATGCAGCTATAAGAGTTCTTTAAGGGGTATCTTGAATTTCCCCAGTTTTCCATCGTAGTTACCTGCTGATATCCTTTTGACACCAGACACACCGGCAGCTGCTTCCATTGCAGCCTTCATGGCATTTCTCACAGCAGTTTCATCCACACCGTTAATGACTATCTCGGGAATGGATTCCACCCCGTCAGGCACTTCGAAATCCGGGATCTTTCCTTTTAATGTGGGGCAGAAGGGATGGTTGGTACTGGGCCCGACCTCGGGATGTTCCTGCCCCGGGTATATGGGCTTGGAACCGGCAGAGCAGATATCAAAAGTGGACACCGCACCTTCAACACGGTCCACGGCTTCCACTGCCCGGTCTCCTGCTTCAAGGGCGGTGTCCACTGAATCGCAAAAGAACCATACATTACCCCCCATCACGCCCCTTGCCATGCCCAAATACCGCTCGATAACGAACTCCCCCATCATCAGGGGAAGGACTATTGTTTCTCTACCGTAACGAGTCTCTTCGGTCTGGTAACCGTCGGCACAGTAACCCACCGGCGGCATCATGTCAATTGAGAGGTCCGAATCCAGGGCATTGAACACCGAAGTTGTGGGTACTACCAGAATGCCCTGTCGAATCCGCCAGCCCAGTTCAGCTGCCAGGATATCCTCAGAATTTTTAATATCGTTGACCCATATCTGGACTATGGCTCCCATTCTCCCGTCCGGGGTCTCATCAGGTTTCAGCCAGGTTTCGATGCCGCCTTCGGATTTGCCGAAGACGGTGGAAGGCAGGGCAGTAGACAGATAAGCAGCCCGGTGTAGTCTCTTTTCATCCTTTGCTGTTATGATGAATCTGGTAACCACGCCGCTAAAGGCTTCGCAATAGGTGTCGTCCACAGGGATATTATTGATATTCAGGTTCATGATTGGTTGTTGGATGTACTGTACTATATAGTTATTATCTTTTTGTGAAGATATTATTATAGAATTATTATATATGTCTACACAAATTCGGAGACTTTTTATTATTTTCTGGACGATCCGGAAAACCGCAGAGTACGCAGAAGGACGCAGAGAAAAATCACAACCCTCTGCGATCCTCCGCGTTCTCTGCGGTTAATCTTTTTTGCCATGACCCATTAATCCAGAATAAATTGAAAAGTCTCCAAA
>JAKRWB010000193.1 GCA_022353185.1 ANME-2 cluster archaeon
CTAAATCACTATGCTGCGCCCGACCAAGTTTAGACAGTAAAGCTGAAATATTCGAAAATTAGGCTTTTCCGACAATCTCTAATAACCTTTAACATACTCTAATAATTTATTCCCCTGTTCTATAAGTTCTGTGTAAGTGATGATGTCGACATTATTTAAATAACTTGAAAATATCCTTCGTTCACCAGTTTTATCTTTCGATTTCGTTCCAATTACAACAATTGCTTTTGGTTTAAGAATGTCCTTTAAAGGATTAGTATCACAAATATATAGATATTTAAAGACTTGGCTTATTGCATCAGATAACTGTTTATTTGGCTGAAATCTATGTTGAGTTTTCTTTTTAAATAAATTTTCATTTGGACCTTTCAATTCTACTAAATCCCAAAAATTATCATGTCTCTGAAGCATGATGTCAAATTGGTAATCTTTTGTATCTGGTGGAAACCAAACATGAGAAACCATATCAACATATTCTAATCCAAATAGCCAAAAAAGTTTATTTGTTTTTATAAATTTGTGCACTTCAGTTTCATTAGTATCCTCATTTTCTACTAATGACTTAAATTCCGATAAAGATTTTTTAAAATTGTTAATATTTGTTCTAATAACATCAATTTTCTTTTTATATGACTTTAATTCAGCATGCTTAGAAGCTTTCAATGATCTTATTTTGTCCATTTGTATATGCAAATTTTCCATTTCATCCTTTTGTTTCAACAGACTATCATATTCTTCTTCTGGTAAATTCACAAAATTTGTATCCGAAAAACCAGTGTTTATTAATTTATTAACTATGTCTGATGTAATACTCCATTCTTTCAAAGATCTAATATTATACGAACCACCATTACGTCCACCTGTTCGCCAATATTTAATATTTTTATTTTTATCGTCATTTCGAGCTCTCCATCGTACTATTCTGAGAATAGTCCGACCTGTTGGTTTAATTTCTGCTTTTGGAGAATTGTCACGAGTAAACTCGTTAACTCTATCTACTGTGTATAACCATATCTTATTAGACGATGAACCGGCTATGAAACGATCTAAAGGCTGATAAAAGTCACTTTCAATAAATTTTCTTCCCCAATAATGTCTTAATAAAGGCATTACAATATGTATTTATCTCATTGTTTATTAATTTTTCTTTTAATGTTATGTCATGAAAGTCTGAAATTTAAAATGATTGAGAAGTGTAAGTGCCCGTCAGCATTCAGGTCGCCCATCACTATGAAGTCCTGTTCATCAGGATGCGTGCCCTGGGCATATTCAACCACCGCACCAAGTCCATTAATTTCTGGGGTTGCTTCATCGGGGTCTGTGTGGATGATAATGAATGTGGCATCGAAGTTGCCGCCCAATGCTTTGAAAGATGCGATATAAGGCTCTCTGTGGAAGGGGTCAGTACCATCAGGTTCAGGTATGTCTGGGGCGTAGAAGTGAGTTGTACGGTCTGTGTGTTGTAGATGTAGGCGTATTGCTCTGGCCAGTAGTATCTCAACTATTCCTTTTACTGACCAATTTATCCTGTAATTCAGTTGAATACTGGTAATAACTCACTTATAGGTGTGGTGAATGATAAGTGCCCTGGGCTAAAAATCGTATTATACT
>JAKRWB010000194.1 GCA_022353185.1 ANME-2 cluster archaeon
TTACTATTCTTTTAACCTTCTCAAAATACAGTTCCCGAATTACCCATTCCAATTCTTCGTCGGTCAATGGTTTTGCTTCAGTCTCATTCAATACTGATGAGGCGGTTTTTCCATAGCGAGCCCATTGTCCCTTCATTTCGTTTCGGAATCGGACATATTCTGGAATCGTCATTTCGATACTTTCAATATCTTCAAACTTGACTTTCAAAGATGTGATGGAAAACAATAACAAGCAACCTACTTGATGTATGACCTATCAAAACATAAACCCTCTTGCTATCGATTCATCTAATTGTTAATAAATTTCCCCAAATCCAGCAATGAAAGCAATCTGGCTTGCTTTACTCCCATTTCTTCAACAACCATCTCAACTTTTCCACCCGACTTCTCCTGCACAAGAGCAATACGTACCCCCTCTAATTCTTCCACAAGTTGTCCAATACTCAATCTTAGATGTTTACATTTCCATGCCAAATACCTGTAGAAAATCATCCCAATAATACACAGAAAAATGTGTGCCCTGATATTGAAATCCGTATGGTGATTGATTGGCCCAACCGGAACAAGAAGCACATCATTTAGAAACTTAAAATCATCCTCCACAAGATACTTCTGGTTGTAAATCTGTGCAATCTTCTTGGAATGCCAGGCATGCATATCAGTAAAAACAATAGTTTTTCCAAAACCTGCATAACGCTTTTTTTCTACATCTTCTTCAATCCAAAACTTCAGACTTGGCTTTTTCATACCCTGTGGCACCTCGCCAACTTCATGCCCGAAGACTGATATAAAATCCTTGTAAATAAAACCATTAAACTCTCTCTCCACGCTGCTTTTATCTCTTTCCTTTCCCCTGTTGCTCTGCAACCTTCTCTTCAGATCCTCAAGTTTTTCTAAGATTTTTGCCTTGCTATTCTCATAGCTTTTCTTTTGTTTTTTGTACGAGGCGTTGATGTAGAGGACAACAGTGGTAAATTCAGTCTCAAAGAAATCGTGTTTTTCCCGATAACCGTATATCTTGTTACCTTGTGTATTCGTGTAAAGATATTTATAATTTTTAAGCGGTATGTTCATGAGTTCTTCCGCCTGATTGTGCTTTGCAGAAGCCACGATATGCATTTTAGACAATGCATCTTTAATATTCACTTGGGAATTATTGCCTTTATCAAAAACAAGTATCATGTCTTCAGTGGTTACTTTAAGATTTGTCAATCTTTTTGTAAGTGTGTCAAGTAAGTCAGGAAATATTTTTGCATCGTGTTTGTTCCCCTCGTAGACTTCGTGCATGAATGGTATATTATCTTCAGATACGGCTAAGCCCATACACACCTGTTTCATGTGATTTCTGTACTGCTTATTGTTTCCATTTTGCGGGAGTTCTTCTCCTTTTTTGATGTAGTTAAACCAATTTGTTTCATCTAGAAAAAGAATGTGTGGGGTTATGCCTTTCTCGATAAGTACTCTGCAAAAGTCATCTTCTATTTTTTTGCTGGTCTCATGATCTATGTATTTGTAGTGGTTCAGGAAGTTTTGACAGGTAAGTTTGTGTGGAAACTTCCACAGTACATTCAATGAGGATTTATCGAACCATTTCTGCATTGAATTTTCTGATAGTGCCCCATCACATCGACCGATGATGTTTAAGAGAAGATATTCGCCAACTGTTAAGCCTTCAATTTTCTTTTTGTTGGTATGTTTGTTTACGGTTTCAATGAAGTTTAGTTCATTAGATATTGAAAGCAAAGCTGCTGTTTTGCCATATTGGAATGATTTTAGTTTGATGTGTGGTAATTCTGCGGCTTTTTCTTTTAATTCTACAATCTTTTCTGCAGTTCCAAGGTACTTTTGCCATACTTGTTTGGGTTTGCCATCAACTCTGGCCATTTCCACAGCGTACCAATAAGTGTGGCCTTTGATCGTCTTCTTTTTCAATGAAACCATATTGTAAGGTTAGGTCATACATATATAAATAGTTATC
>JAKRWB010000195.1 GCA_022353185.1 ANME-2 cluster archaeon
TGTAGCCACTATCGGGATATCCCCGCCTCCCATCCTTACGGGCAAGCTGACAAACACACTGGAATTAGGATTTGTCACCATAACTGCAGATAGGATATCAATATTCGATTTAAGGTTCGACATATCATAATACACGTCATCCATATGGGAATATTCAGCATCGTTCTTCCATGCAGGGATGTAACTGAGATGAAGTGTCGTGGTTATTGCAATAATAAGCCCAAGAAGTAAAATCACGGATATGACGGTTGCGATGGCCTGATCAGATCTTGGATCGATATCACATACTGGCCGGCTGTGTTTCATTCCGACCACTCCACATACACAGCTATGTATTCGATATACGCATATTGTTCATTCTTTTTAGTGGTGTAGGCCCAATACCGTACTGTCAGATTATTAATTTCATTTTGGGTTTTGATATGGGTTGATACGTCCACTTCTTCCCGCAACCAATTTTTTGATTTGGTTATCGGTATATTTTGCCATCCCGATGCGTTACACACTTCCAGCTTTATTTCTTCTGCTTTGTTATCGGAATGTCTGATCCATATTTCCACCTTAGTTGGAGAATAGTTAAGGTCAGGAGTGAAATTAAATTGCTGGAAAACGTTTTCATCAAATAAATCTTTTGGCATAATATATTCCGTAAAATCGCCGTCCCCATCCGTCAGGACCTGTGCAACAGTAGCCGAGCCGCCAGAGGTATCACTTACGGTTGTTGGAGTAAATACAGCAGAATGAAGAGATGGCGGAACTGGGGTGGATGTTGGAATAGCAACTACAGATTCATCTCCAAGGAGCATACCGCTTTGCAGTATGATATCCTGTCCGGTATGGACAACAGTAACGTACAAATAATCACTTGAGTTTATCTTTATGTTCCAAATCTGTGATGTATTGATGGCGATAATATCCCCTAATCCCCATGTTGTCATTCCAAATATCGTAGAAACATTATTCGGTGTAAGTACCCGCTGGGTACCGTTAAGGTTCAGTATTATCTGTATGTTCCCGGTCTCGACCATATCCCCGCCGCTATGCCTGACATTGATAATATCATCGTCAACATCGACCCAACAGTCAATATCCACATGCGGCATGGTCGTGCCCTGATATGAAAGTAAGACGACTGCCAGCATTGCAAAAGCAAGCACAGCAATCGCGGTCATTAACAGTTCCCCAATTATCTCGGAAACTGCATGACAATCTTCAACGAAGGTCTTCATGTTTTTTTTCATACTTTTCATCCAGTAACACCTTCTTTCTAAATAAACATCGTAAATACAATATATGCGATCAACATCATAAAAACAGAATGCTTAAAACCTGAATATACATTGCCGTTCCCCATCTGGCCTGCTATCAAACCGGAACACAATCCCTGGATCATAGATGCATGGAAGAACAGCAGAATATATTTTTCCAGATCGAACCCGCTGATAATCTGAAAATCTATTGTTGTATCGGTAACAGATGCAGGGATAGTAGGCAGGAAAAACGCAGATAGCACATACACAATGAACAGGAACACAAAGAACGCGATGTATACGATAAAGACATAAATCGACATCTCGGTAGACCGTGCCTTTTTCATTCGCTTTTCGACATCAACGTTTGTTGCTGCTATGGTCAGGATACTCCTGATATCGTTGGTTGATTCACTTGCTTTGATAATAAGAGTAATAATGCGGGTCGTGATATCGGTCTGTATGCGGTATTCAAGTTTACTTAATGCCATAGCTGTTGAAGAACCCCACGAGATATCCATCGCCACTCTTTTTATTTCATCACGCAATATCCCGATCTTTGATTCGGCTACCATGGCTATCGCATCGGCCAGCAGTATTCCTGCTTCATTAATACTTGCCAGTCTCTTCAGGAATTCCGGCATCATGTCATCTATCTGCCTGATGCGTCTGGTATGCAGTTCATAAAATACAATAAAAGGTACCAGAACAATGAAAAAAGACAGGATGATATGGTCATCAATTGCACTGATTTTGGCAACATCAATGTACTCGAATTGAATAGCATTGATGCCAATTCCCTTAATGGATGCAACATATGCTATATAGATCAATCCAAGCGGGACGCTGATAAAAAAGGTATATCCTGCATTATCCCGCATTGTCCGCAACGGATGCATAATGATATCCTTGAGCCGGTAGACTTTTTCATAGAATTTTATCCGCCCTATGTGTCTATATTCTTCTTTTAAAATAGGTTTGACCGGTGCATCCCTGAAAACATTGAGTTCTTTTTCCACAATATACGTTTTTTGTGATCTCTCACGCGGTCCTGATAGGATACTTAATATCAACAGGTATATTACCGTGCAAAACGGAATGACCATATAGATCAGGACAATTAACATTTTGATTGCAGCAGGCCCGATTAGACCAAGTATCACAAGAATAGTTATCAAGAACAACGGTCCTGCTACAAAAATCGAGATATAGATCTCTGCCAGTACTCCGAGCGTTTCCAGGAATGTTTTTTGTTCCCTTACGGCAACGTACTGGTATTGTTCTGATTTACTTTTCAGGTAAGCGGTGATGTTACCGCCACTTGATGTCACAGACACCAGCCCGTCAAAAAAATCCCTTAATTTTTCAGATGGCGTGCGGATGCTCGCGTTGCGTATGGCTGTCACCAGATCATGACCAAAATATTCTATATCTCGTATAATATAATTGAATTCCCTGGCAGTCGCACCGTAAATGTGGGAGTATGTACTTAAAGACCTGAATATCTCAAGCATGTTCATGCCCCCCCGGCTTAATGCATAAAGATAGATAACTGCATGAGGAATGGACTGGTCGATAGATGACTGGCGAATGCTGGATTTAAGAGTGGGGATCAGGATATAGGTATAATGAACTATCTTCCGGACAATAATGAATAGCATTAGGGCTACTGCTATTGCAAGAACATTAACAATAGTATTATAAGTTAAGTGGAAAAAATTACCGATATTATAGATTATTGCAGGAATATAGATGCTGTTTATGATATCCTGTACTATCCAGAATCCCAGAAGCCCTGCAATGATCGCTGCCAGTATGGATATGAAGTACATTCTGGATGCATACAGGACAACCGGCATCTGGATGTGTGCCTGCCGTATCTTTGTCTGGAGCCTGTAGTAATTCTCCATATGTGTCCTTATAATAAGGTTGAAAATTCGATATGCTGCACCATCTATGATATCCATTGTCACACCTGCATCGGCACTAAGCCGTTTGTAAGATCAACTCCGGTAATGTGTCATCCTCAATGGCTTTGAGCACAATCCCGGGATTTGTGGAATATGCCTGGACTACAAGTGAAACGGTGACATAATCCCGCATTTTCTTTTCTACCATATAGTTGAGGACCTTCTGCCGGTTATCAAGTTCAGTATTGAGTTTTTCCTTATCCCATCCCCTTGATTGCATAATGCTGTTCAGTACATACGATTCCCCCGCGTGCCTGAACAAATCTGTTGCCGGGTCCCAGTGATATAATTCGTTTATGCGGATGTTACCTGTTTTGGGATCAAGTCCTGTTACTTCCACAACGGTCTGGGTTCGCCTGACCCGGTTATCATGCACATAGGTCTGTATCTGTATGCACAGGATATCAAGCGATTGCATCATTATATGCGGTACATTGATCGGTTCATTCTCAAGCCGGGCCACAACGGTCTGTACATCACCTGCATGCATGGTAGAATAGGTGGTATGACCGGTAGACATTGCCTGGAAAAGCGTCAATGCTTCCTTTCCACGTACTTCTCCGACGATTATGTATTCAGGGCGCTGCCGCAGGTTTGCACGCAGCAGGTCATACATGGACACTTCCCCTGTTCCACCGAAAATAAATGATTCACGGGTAAGACCGGCCACCCAGTTATCGTGATGTAATGTGATTTCACGGGTATCTTCTATGGATACCACTTTAGAGAGATGCGGTATGAACAGGGATGAAGCGTTCAGCATCGATGTCTTCCCTGAAGCAGTACCCCCCGCAAAAAGGATACTCCGTTTGTTCTCTATGGCAAACCAGAAATATGCCAGCATTTCAGTGTTACAGGTATTGAATGATATCAGGTCGATAGGAGTGATAGGATCACGTTTGAATTTACGTATCGTGAACGAACTACCCCGGGTCGTCACCTCTTTACCAAGAGTGGCCTGCAATCTTGAACCGTCAGGCATGCTCGCATCTATCATCGGTTCCCCGATTGAGATATATTTGCCGCCTCTTTGGCAAAGTTTGATGACGAATGAGTTGAGTTCCATTTCCTCAAAAGAGATGTTCGTTTCGATATCCCGGTATTTTGAATGATAAAGGAAAACCTGGATGTCAATACCATCACATGAGATATCCTCGATATGCTGGTCCAGTGTCAGGGGATGGATTCTTCCATAACCGATATAATTCCGCTTGAGATAATACAATATCTTATGGATTCCGGGAACATCAAGTGATACATGATACCGTTTAAAAAGCCATATCGCCTTTTCTGTAAGGATCTCCTCTTTGGTAACTCCCGTTGAGGTGTCTTTCAGGGTCAGGATGTCCTGCAGGTCGTCATATACCAGCTCAAGTATCTCTTTTTCAAATGCGGTGAGGAAAGGTTCAACCACATAATAGTGCGGAGTCTCCTTCTCCTGCACGATGCTGATAAAAGCGTACGGCTCATCTACCCAGTACCTTTCAATTTCCGTGTACTTTTCAGGCACTTCGTATTCAATAAGGGGTGCGTGTACAGCAGGGTCATATGCGGGAAGACCTTTCGGTTTCCTGGCCCGGATATTTTTCAAGAAAGTGAAGGCTTTCGATAGTTTTGATTGAATTGACCCGGTAACAGTGTTCTTGTCTTGATCATCTGGTTCAATGCCCATTTTTTATCACCTGTTATCCGTGTATCATTAAACGTTTTTTATTTAAGTCAACAATTTAATTCGTCGTTATCTCGAAAAGACAGCAATCATCATCGTTCCCAATAGTCTTTAGTACATCCACTTCCGCATCATCAAGCAGCCTGTCTGCAATCCGTGAGAATATCCCTCTTGTAATGTTACACATGATAGGATTTATTGGAATTTCGTCTACATCCCATGGACAACAGGTTCCTTTGATTATGCATTCTGTTTCAGTTTCAGCATTTTCAATAAAAAATTTTCCGCCGAGGTCGTTCATAAAATTACAGAGAAAACCTCCTACATTTACCAGGCTTAATTCCCCGAGTTCATTTTCATATTTTTCAAATATTGTTCGCTCGACCATATCGGTCATCTGGCTTACTATGATGTGTTTTTGCTCAAAGGGAAGCATCTGGAGCAATAAAGGTATCATCATGGTCAAAATACTGCGTATATGGTTTTGCATATCCAGCCTGTCGCGCTCAAAAAGAAGAATGTCATGCAGGATCTTAATCTGCATCAAAGACTTTACCCTTGTAACGAGCTCCAACTTGTCTACTGGTTTTGTAAGAAAATCATCTGCTCCGGCCTCAATACCTTTAATGCGGTCGTCACGTTGAAAGAGAGCGGTCACCAATATAATAGGTATGAATTGAGTTTTAGGATCTGATTTAATTGTCCGGCAAACCTCATACCCATCTATATCAGGCATCATAATATCAAGAAGAATAAGGTCAGGATCCTCGTTTTTGATCTTTTCAAGTGCCTCTTCACCACTGAACGCTGTGATAACATTATAGTCCCTTGCCAGATGCGCTTCCAGCAGCTCTACATTCATAGGTTCATCATCTACGACAAGGATCTTTTTCATCTCTATTTCAGGCATGATATTGTGAACTTTGTTTTGTATTTTTATGTTTCAAGATAACCTGCAACAATTGATTTGAACTGGTGGACATCGATAGGTTTGGAAATATACCCGATACATCCTGCTTTGATGAATCGTTCTTCATCTCCCTTCATAACGTGTGCCGTCACTGCAACAACAGGAATCTTTACAGTATTCGGTTCATCCTTGAACTTTTTCAGCAGTTCAAGCCCGTCCATTTCCGGAAGCTGCATATCCAGTAATATCAGGTCGAACTTCGTTTCCTTGACCAGGTTAAGTGCCCTGGCACTTTCCAGTGAACCGGTAACCTCATATCCGTATGATTCCAACAGGTCCACTACAAGTTCCATATTCATTGGATTATCTTCAACAACCAATATATGTGTCATTGTTTTTCTCCCTTGATTAAACGCAATTTCTCAATCTCATTTACGATATCGTCACTTGTAAACATGCTCTTTCGCATGACTGAGACCACGTTGTCGCTCAGCAATTGAATATCATCCTTTGTCAGGTCTTTTCCTGTACAAATAATAATGGGGATGTCTTTTGTTTCAGGGTCATCCTTTAATCTTGAAATCACATCAAATCCGTTGATTACCGGCATCATAAGGTCAAGTATTATTGCATCAGGATGTTCCTTGAACGCCTTTTCGATTCCCTCCTCTCCACCGTATGCCCGTATCACGTTATAATCGGGCTCTATCATTGAAGCTACCATTTCGATTATATTTGGTTCGTCATCCACAACAAGAACCTTTGGCACCTCCACTTCAAGAATCTGTTTTATCTTGTCAAGAGCTGAAAGAAGCGTATTTTTTTCAACCGGTTTTAGGAAATATTCAGCTATGACCATGGTGAATCCAATTTCTCTCTGGTCCAACATTGAGATCACAATCACCGGAGTATTGCTTGTCCGGGGGTTATCTTTCAGTTTCCTGAGGACACTCCAGCCATCCATACCTGGCAACATGAGATCAAGTGTTATGGCAAAAATATCAAAATCCCCGGCTATTGCCAGTGCCTCTTTCCCTGAATAAGCCTGGATTACTCTATATCCTGCACCGGTAAGCGCTAATTTCAGCAGTTCACTAGCATTTATATCGTCTTCCACCACAAGCACGAGCGGGTCATCTTCTGTTGCACCTTCCGGTTCAACAATTACCGGTGTTTGGATCGTATCGATCGCTTCTTTATCTCCCTTTTGTTTTCCCTCAGGCGCTCCGGACATGCCGGTGAATCCAGGATTTTTAATACCCTCATGTGCTTTTACACTCTCATGTTCTTCTGATTCCCCTGGTTCTTTTATCTTGCCTCCTATCGGGATTGTAAAAGTGAATGTACTACCTCTATCGGGTTCACTTTCCAACCAGACCTTACCACCGTGCAATTCTACGAATCGCTTAACAAGGGCAAGACCCAATCCAGAACCTTCATATTTCCGGGACGTTGATGAATCAAGCTGCTTAAATGGCTGGAAGAGTTTTGTCTGGTCTTCCTGTGAAATCCCGATCCCGGTATCTATGATCGATATCTGTGCCATGTCATCGACACGATGCGCTTCGATAGTGGCCGAGCCCCCTTCAGGGGTGAATTTAATGGCATTTCCCATAAAGTTGAGGAGGATCTGTTTTATTTTATTCTTGTCAGCTTTGATAGTAGTTAATTCAGGATTTATTTTCGTTTCCATGACAATATTTTTCTTTGATGCCATGGGTGCTGTCACAGCCAATACTTCATCGAACACATCAGAAATTGAGAAATCCTCGTAGAACAGTTCCATCTTTCCTGCTTCGACCTTGGAAAGATCAAGGATATGATTGATTAGTCCTAAAAGATGCTTCCCGCTTGTGAGAATATTTCCGGTATATTTCAACTGTTTTTCATTAAGAGGACCAAAGGTCTCATCATGGAGTATCTCTGAAAAACCTATGACCGAATTGAGAGGAGTTCTCAGTTCATGGCTCATATTGGCCAAAAACTCTGACTTCATTCTACTGGCCACTGCAAGTTCCCGTGTCTTTATATCAAGCTCATCTCGTTGAAGTTTTAATGCCGTTGCCATATTCTGTGTTTGCAGATATGTATTTACATTATTGACTGCTACAGCATGCTGGTCAACGGTACGTTTGATAAAATCCAGCATTTCAGGTGTGACTTCATTAAGATGGGCCGTGATAAACACACCCAGAAGCATGTCCTTGAAAACCATTGGAGTGCTGATAATGGTCTTTGGAAGAACTTCACATACTCCAGTTTCCAGTCTATAGATAGTATTGTCGGGAATATCATTTACAATGACCATGTTTTTCTTAAATGCAGTCTGGCCAGGAATACCTTCTTTCAATCCAAACTCCTGCTGGGATACTTCTTTATTTGTCCCTTCGGTGACATATGGTTCAAGCACCTTGCGATCATGGTTATATAAGTAGATCACACCAAGAGGCGAATCAGTATATTTCATGAGATTCCTTAAACCTTCACTCAATATCATATTAAGGTCAACGGTACTGGCTAAAAGGGTCAGGATCTCAGTATATGCGTCAGCATGCTTTTTTTGTAATTGCAGAATTTCAGTTTTTTCTTCAAGGTATTCATTTAACCTCTTCAGTTCCTGGGTCGTCTCTATTACTTTATTGTTCCTGTGTTCCAATGAATCGACCATCTGGTTGAAAGATTCAGCAACCTCTCCGATTTCATCATTGGTTAATATTTCGACCTTTTTGTACCCTTTTTCTTCGGCAACGTACCTGGCAGCTTCATTAAGTTTCGATAAGGGTACAGTTATTCTTCTTGTGGCAAAGAGCAATACTGCGCCTGCGAAGTAGACGGTTATGAACATGACGACAAGGGTAGTTTTATTGACACTGTCGATAGCTGCCAAATACCGATCCTTGGGATTGCTAACGACAAGTGTCCCGATCAAGTCTCCTTCATGATTCGTAATAGGTAGGGCTCCGTAAACATGTGTATTTGAAAATCTTTCAAATTCACCTATAGGAGTTATTCCCCTCTGAAGTTTTTGAAAAATATCATCAGGGACCATGGTTCCAAGAAGTTCGAAATTTCCTGACATTGAACTGGTTGCGACACAGTATTCACCCTGATATAATGTTGAGGTGGCATGTTCTATTCTGGAATCAATTTTATCAAGTACTTTATTCCTGTTATTCAATATCCTGCCGGTTATTAATACTCCTTCAACCCGCTCGTCAATAATGATTGGATACAGATGCACATGAACCATGGAAGATGTGATGAGTTCAGTTTCGTCTCCTTCACTTCCCTTTTTAATAAGGACACCGGTATAGATAGACTCCTTACTAAGGTCAATCTCATTGACAACTTCTGTTGAGGAAATATGGTTGCTTGAAAGGGATTCTTCAACAAGTTCACGAAATGCAGTCTCATCCCCTGATATATTTGAATTTGCCCTTGCAAGAACAATCATATCTGGATCTACAACTGTTGCAAAGTCCAATTTAAAGTCCAATTTCTGGGATAAAAGGAACAAGTGCATTTTTTCATTATCTTTTTCTTTGAAGGCACTTACAAATTCATTTTTTCGGATGATAGTGTTCGTTATTTCTTCTATTTCTGACAATTCATCGTTATATTCTGCCCTTGCGATATCTATCTCCATCCCCATATCATGATTGATCTCATCTTCAGAAAGTTTTGCTAATGAATCCTGTATCGCAAGAGTGAGAAACAGTGCAGGGATCAGGACAATAACCAGTCCTACTATCATCAACTTCAGAGTTAGTTTCATTTTTCCACCTTTTTTTCACTTTTTGTTTTAGAACTGCGAAATGTGATACCTTTTTCAGTTATATCAAATAACGATAATTCTAATGAAATATCGGTCCCGCGCATCTTCGGAATATCCAGATATCGTTCTCTTAAACCAGTGTACGGATTCTCCTTAACCATTAGTTTGATGGAACCAAAAACAGAATATTCTGCCAGCTTGTGGGTCAGCTCATATGCAGTATCGTCCATAATGATCAAAGTGGTACAGCCAATATTAGTCAGCATATGGTTTATGGTATCTATCTTGTTCCTGAATTCTTTTATTCCCATGTCCAGTGCAAAAACCCCAATATTATCGATAACCACTACTTCAGTATCAGCAGGCACCGACCTCACTCGCTCGAGAATATCCAATTCACTGACCTCAAATCCGGCACCAAATTGTGCCGCTGTTTCAGTACTCCCGGTTCTTGATTCAAGTACCCTTCCTATGACAAGTTGTTCGTTGTCGATGTACTGTTGCAGGCCAAGCCCGATAATCTCTGCTTCCATGAGAATATCTTCCGGCGTTTCTTCTGTTGCTAAAAGCATGCATTTTCTGCCGTCAGTACAGCCTTTATGCAAAAAGTGTAACCCAAATATCGTTTTTCCTGCACCAGGACCACCGGTTATTAATACGGATTTCCCCTTTGGATAGCCTCCACTTATTTTGTCATCCAGTTCAGCTATCCCTGTTTTTATACGTTCCAATTCATTTCACCATTATACCTTTTTTTAAATGAATTAACATTTTTCTTGCAAACACATGGACCAAAGATCCAATCGTCATTATTATCATTATTATGATATGTTTATAATAGGTATTATAATTTACGGTTAGTTGGTTTTTGTCATAGTTTAGTTTTTCAGGGACTCATTGAAAAACCTTTGACTATGACTCCAAGAACGAAACCAATGTAAATACTTAGTTTTTACCACTACTACTTGTACATTTTCAGTGCTTTTTGGAACTTATTCGTGTATGTTTTCCAGATACTCTTCCTGCATTACCTTATTGGTCTATAACGTTATATTATCTCTTGATGAAAAAAAAACATCTTGAGATAGCTCTCGAGAGAGTAACAGGTTTCGAAAAACCATCCGCATTCCTCGAACAATATGCGACTCCTGCGACAATTGCTGCTGAACTGTTATATCTTGCTTTTATGAAAGGTGACCTGACAGAGGGAATGGTTTATGACCTGGGATGCGGTACAGGCATGCTTGCCATCGGGGCAGCACTGCTGGGTGCTGGTGAGGTCAAGGGTTTTGATATGGATGAGAGTGCGATTAAGACCGCACAGCAGAATGCAGACCGAATGAAGGTTGACGTTGAATTTGTGTGCTCCCGGGTGGAAGATGTTAGCGGGAGTGCAAAAACTGTGGTAATGAATCCGCCTTTCGGGGCACAGGTTAAGGGTAGTGACCGCCCATTCCTGGTCAAAGCATTGGAAGTGGCCGATGTGGTGTATTCAATCCATAATTCAGGAAGTTATGAATTCATCAAAAGGTTCATTAATCCCGCCGTCATAACAGAGCGGTATCACGCAGGATTTCCGATAAGACGAACTTTTAATTTCCACAAAAAGGATATTGAAGTTGTCGATGTAGAGATATACCGGATAGAAAATAACAGACAATAAAATGATTACCGTTCTAGTTCACTGGAGTGAATTGGTATGTCCGGTGATTGAAATTAAAAATCATAACGAGGGATTATTATTAGACTCAAAAGGAAGAAAACCGTGTCCAGACGAACACTGACGACAGATGATTCTCCAGAAGAACAACAGGCTTCACTGGATGAGGTGAAAAATACTGACGAAGAGGTCGTTGAAACTGAAGAAATAAAAGCGGCCGATACAATTAAACCAGAAACCCCTGTATTACATGAAATTACAGAAACTGGTGAATTAGTACTACCAGGGGATATGATAGGTGCAGGCGAGGAGTTCATAGCAAGCAAAAATACCTTCAAACATGGAGGAAATATCTATTCCACAGCCACTGGCATGGTAAATATTAACCAGAAGTCACGTAACATTTCGGTTGTTCCAAAGACCAATGTGCCGCCAAAACTCGAGATGGGAGATGTGGTCATCGGGCGTGTGAACGATCTGAGAAGTTCTGTTGCGCTGGTAGAAATTGCAAAGATAGAAGGTAAAGGCGAGCGCGAGATCGTTAATCTTCAACAGGCTGCGGTCCACATATCCAATCTGAAGGATGGATATGTAAAAAATATTACTGATGAGATGAGTCCCTTTGATATCATCAAAGCTAAGGTCATTGACTTGAGAAGTATGAGACTTTCCACTGCTGGCAAGGACCTGGGCGTTATAAAGGCATATTGTTCTAAATGTAAAGTGGACCTGATCAAACCTTCAGAGGATGGAAATAAAGGTTTCATGTTGAAATGCCCGGCATGTGGGAAAATGGAATCTCGAAAAGTATCCACTGAATATGGTAATTATAATGTTTAGAGGTGTATGAACATGGACTTAAAGGTTATTGAAAAGAGTGATACTCAAATACTTATTGAGATTGGGGGTGAGAGTCACACATTGCTAAATACTCTGAAGTCATCGCTACTGGACGACCCCAGGGTGGAAGTGGCTACCTACGATATCAAACATCCTACTATCAGTGAGCCTGTGCTCTTCGTAAAAACAGATGGTGTTGATCCTATAGTTGCTATTACGGAAGCATCTGACCGGCTCATTGAAGTATATGAAGAGTTCAAGACTGTTTTCAATGAGAAGGCCAGTATTTAGGTCATGCACATCAAACCAGAGATAAGAATTCTGGGTATCGACGATTCGTCACTGCACAGTGAGCCTGTGATGATAGTGGGTGCCATGTTCAGGGGCGGGGACTGGCTGGATGGTGTTTTACGCTCCAATATTACAAAGGATGGTACTGATGCCACTGAAGTTATCATCAGGATGGTGACCGGCAGCAAGCATTTCGGACAGGTCAGGGTACTGATGTTCGATGGTGTGACATATGCCGGTTTTAATGTGGTTGATATCGAAGCGGTCTATGAGGAAACAGGTATTGGGTGTATCGTGGTTATGAGGGTCTGCCCTGATTTTGACCGGATACGTGCCGCTTTAAAACATCTGCCCGACCCGGATATACGATGGGAAATGATTAAACGAGCCGGTGAGATACACAAGGTGATAAGCCGCGAGGGTGAAAACCCCATCTTTATCCAGCACTGCGGTATCGACCTGGAAGATGCCAGGGATATTGTGCAGCTTTCCTCAACCCACAGCAATGTACCCGAACCGTTGAGGGTAGCGCACCTGATTGCAACGGGTATCGTGTGCGGAGAGTCCACTGGTAAGGCGTGATTACACCGTACACTTAACACCGTACACTTAACATCGTACACTTAACATCGTACATTTAACACCTTACACTTAACATCGTACATTTAACATCGTACATTTAACACTCCTCCATTCCAAATCTTTATCCTGTCCGCACCCAAAACTACTTTTATGCTCACATTCATTGGCATCGGACTCTATGACGAAAAAGACATATCAGTAAAAGGCCTGGAAGCAGTTCGCCGGGCTGACCATGTGTACGCCGAATTCTACACTTCGATACTGATGGGGACCAGCCCTGAAAAGCTGGAAGCATTCTACGAACGGGAAATTACTATCCTTGACAGGGAGGACGTGGAGCAACAGCCTGATTGGCTACAGCGCGCTGTTACCGAGGATTTGGTATTTTTAACAGGCGGAGATGCCATGGTCAGCACCACCCACGTAGACCTGCGCATGCGTGCCCAGGATATGGATATTGAGACACAGATCATACATGGCTCATCGATCGTGAGTGCAGTCCCTGGCCTGACCGGACTGCAGAACTACCGCTTCGGCAAATCCACAACCATCCCTCATCCCTATACCCATAAGGGCAGGAACATTATCTCGCACACCCCGTACGATACCATCAAATCCAATCTGGAAGCCGACATGCATACCCTGATATTCCTGGACATAGACCCTGAAAAAGGATACATGACCATCAACCGTGGCTGTGAACTCCTTCTGGAAATAGACTCACAGGAAGGGAAACTTGACCTGGCCGGACGCCTGGGTGTGGGTGTGGCCAGGGCAGGTTCGCCTGAACCCGTGGTAAAGGCCCTGCCTTTGGGTGAACTGGCTGACTTCGATTTCGGCGGTCCACTGCAAATAATGGTTATGCCGTCAGACCTTCATTTCATGGAAGCTGAGGCATTGGTAAAACTGGCAGGGGCGTCAGGTGGGATATTGGATACTGCAAATTGAGTACAGGCATATATTGAGGTTTCAGTACTTTACACGCCTAGTTCGTCCTTTTCGCCCCTTTCATCTCCTTCGCGGGACTCGACATTGTATTCGTGTCCCATCACACCTTCTTTCATGATTATCACGTAATCTGCCGAATTCTTAAGCCCGATAGACATCCCTGGTTCAGCACCGAACAGGATGGTCTCCATACCGTGTTCATTGGCCTTGTTAAGCAATGGTTTGAAATCGGCATCCCTGGTTACCAGTGCAATGGTGTCGATACCAGGATTAAATACCATTTCCATGCCTTCCACGGATAGCCTGACATCCACATCACTGCTGCAGATGATAGGTTCCAAACCCTGCGTCTCAATGGCTTCAACTAATTTTTCTGGCGCATATTGATTCAGGAATACCCTGCCTATCTTTATAGTACCGTAATCCTTGAGCACATCCCGTATCCCTTCAAGATCTATCTGGAACTCCTTGCGGAGCATATTGGGGCCGTCTACAAGCAGGGCAATTTTACGTCTCCCCTTCTCCTGCTTTGAACCAAGATAATTACGAATAGCTCCAAAACCACTTTTCATAGGTTTCATTTCCTTTCCTTTCCTCTTATAAACCAGATGTTAAACAAGGTTTTCAATAAAGTATATCAAACAATATCATAAAAACATAGGTAACTAAAGAACTTTACTATTGTTTTCTAATGCTTGATCAGGTCGAATACCCAGCGGCTTACCCCGGGTGCCACGTTCCCACACCTGCGATGGAACTCCACTTCCAGGCTGTTACGTTCATACTCTTCCACCAGACCCGGAATCTGGTGCGGCTTCTTGAAGGTATAGAAATGTATAATGCCGCCCTCCCTTATCATCCCCGCAATATCCCACAAAAACTGGTCCATTCCGTATGGTGTAGGTATTATTGCCCTGTCAAATCCTGCGTTAAGCATGTGCGGGATACACTGTGCATCACCCTGGATTATGGATATGAATTTCTCTACGTGGTTCAGCCTCACATTGCCGGCCAGCCACTAACAAGCCATTGGATTATTGTCCACTGCTGTGACCATGGCCCCACGGACTGCTGCCGGAATGACAAAAGGGCCCACACCGCTAAAGGGTACCAGCACATGCTCATCGTGTCTTACTTTTGATGCAACACGGAATCTCTCATACGAAAGATGAGTATTGAAGAACACCGTCTTCACATCCAGGCGGTAAAGATGCCCGTATTCCCTGTGCAGAGTAATAGTTTCGCTGCCAAATAGTGTTTCGTAACCGCCCACACGTGCTTCCCCTTCCAGCATGGCCACCTTGCTTAACACTGTCTTGATGTTTTTTCGCTGCTTTGTTATTGTTTTTGCAATGACATGTCTGTATGCCTGCAATTGATGCGGGATGACGATGACTGCCACATCTCCTATTACCTCATATCTGTTGGGAACCAGATGCAACAGCGACTCAGGAACTGCGTTTTTGTCCTTAATTTTATCCCTGAGCATCATATCAAGCAAACCTGTGTCTTGGCTACATATAATGTTCTCATTGACACTGTCCCATTTTTCAGTTATTTTTATATGCCGACTTTAGGTAAAATCTGTGTAAATCAGTGTAATCTGTGTCTGAAAAATAAATAGACACTGATTTCACAGATTTACACAGATTTGTAGTCGCATCTGTATCTCATCTATTCGTTGTTTGACTGGATTTACTATACTCCCATTTGACTGGTAGGTCAAATGGGAGTATTTTGGTATTGTGTCGTCTCATCCAAATGATTTTATTATTATAAAGCATAGGGAAGTGCGATGAAAATATCAGATGAGATACGAAAAGAGCTTAAATTTGATGATAAGGGGCTTATTACTGCAATAGCCCAGGATTATCAGACCAACGAGATATTGATGCTTGCCTTCATGAACCTTGAAGCCCTGGAAAAGACTGTGGATACCGGTAAGGCACATTACTACAGTCGCAGCCGGAGTAAGCAATGGCTAAAGGGCGAGAGTTCGGGACATGTCCAGTTGGTACATGAAATGTACATTGACTGCGATGCCGATGCTGTGTTGATGAAAGTTGAGCAATTAGGCGGCGGAGCTTGCCATACCGGCTATAGGTCGTGTTTCTACCGCACACTTGAAGGTGACGTGGTCGGCGATAAGGTATTCAATCCTGAGGATGTATACTAAATACATATCAGCACCCAAACATTGCACATAGTCAACCATGCTTTTTAACGCTGTTAATATTAACAACGAATTTATAATATCAGTGACTACACTGTAATTGGAGGGTTCCCATGATTCACTATTGCAAGTTATGTGAAGGTAAAATGAATTTGTTCAGGTACCCAACCGGAAAACGATATGACCATTTTGGCCGGAAACTGGTTATCTACAAATGTGTAGAATGCGGACAGGAAGAGCAGTTCACAGAATAAAACCTGAATTAAAAAAACGGACAGCTGGTATTAAAACCGCTGCCCTTTTATGAATTAACTGCACTTAAAATACTTGATAGACCTCTTCGTGAGGATGTACTACAATGCCACTGGTGGTGATATCATAAGGATGGATCTTCTTGCTGTGGTCTGAACCACGCATTTTATAAATCTCCATGCTGCGTACTCTTACATTTTCCATTCTCTTATAGTATAGGGCTATGGTGCCTTCGGTCACAAAATTCTCTACACCGAAACGGCTTGGATGGTCATCATCCACTATTTCAGATGTCATTAATGAGGTCAGTCCCAGGATTTCAAGGGTGGTGGACAGTTTCAAAAGTTCAACACGTATCTTTGCCGGGTCCTGGAGATAAAAACCAATGGAAGTGGTTGAATCCACTACTGCCCTCTTGGCATCAATTTCTTCCTGGATCATTATGATCTGGTCCATCATTGAACGCATATCAAAAGGACGAACATCAACGTATTTCTCCTGGGAAGGTATACCGATCTTTGTTGAGGCAGCATCAATGATGGCAAGGCGCCCTTCATCTTCAAGTTTCTTGAAATCCCAGCCAAACATCAATGCATTTTCCCTGATCTGTTCGGGTCGTTCCTCTGTTGCCACAAATATGCCGTTCTCTCCATACTTTGTTATTCCATTGTACAGGAACTGAAGAGTGAATATTGTCTTTCCTGCACCTGATGTACCAGATATCAGGTATGTACGATCCCGTATAAACCCGCCTTGGCACAGTTCGTCAAAACCTTCAACTCCAGTCGGAACGCGTAAATCCGGGTCGCTTAAATTAGTTACATTCCTTTCCATTATGAATCTCCCTTGAATTTTTTGTTGCTAATATTGAAAACTTAGATGCTTATTAACACATCATGAGTATAATTATTCAATACAATTAGTTATTGCATCTATTTAAAATTTTAGATTGCATGTGTTGAATTATGCCATCTTTGGCTTGTGATTAGAATATTATATTAATAATATATATATATTTTTGTTGACCTAATAACGTTTATATCAGATTATATCACATTCGATACTATATGGATAATACAATTGCCCAACCATCAAATAAACCAAATTTTGTAAATTCTCACAAAATGGACACAGAAAATGAGATCGAGATATTAAGAAATAAGCTCGAGCAAGCGGAAGAACAAAGCAACCAGCTTCAGACCAGACTTCTCGATGCTGCTGTAGCAAACAGTAGTTATCTCCAGAATATTCAGAAATTGAAGGAGCAGATTGAAGAATTAAAACGTCCCCCGCTGTTCATTGCATCTGTGATGGAGGTACTGGATGACACTGCCCTGCTGCGCCAGCATGGCAGCAACCAGGAAGTACTAATTGACATTCCACTCAAAATGGAAAGGAAACTGGAAGCAGGGATGAGAGTGGCTGTGAACAACGGTTTTGGAATTGTCAGTTTACTATCCAAACCCGCAGACATGCGGGCCAGGGTGATGGAACTTATTGAATCTCCGAATATAGATTATAGTTCCATAGGCGGTCTTGAAGACGAGATAGAGGAAGTGATCGAGACCATTGAACTGCCTCTTACAGACCCGCAGATGTTCATAGATGTAGGTGTGGAGCCACCCAAAGGCATATTACTGTACGGCCCGCCCGGTAGCGGCAAGACACTCATTGCAAAGGCTGTGGCCAGCAGGGCCCATGCTACATTTATCAGGATGTCGGGTTCCGAACTGGTACAGAAGTATGTGGGTGAAGGCGCGCGGCTAGTGCGTGACGTGTTCCAGATGGCGAAAGATAAGTCGCCCAGTATCGTGTTCATTGATGAGATAGATGCTGTTGGCGGACGCCGGACCCATGATGGTACCACTGGTTCTGCTGAAGTGAACCGGACCATGATACAATTGCTTGCCGAACTGGATGGATTTGAAGAGCGGGGCGATGTTAAGATTATCGCTGCAACCAACCGTATTGACCTGCTGGACCCTGCCCTGCTGCGGCCCGGACGGTTTGACAGGATCATTGAGATACCAATGCCAGATGAGAAGGGACGGTTAGAGATATTCAAGATACATACCAGGAAAATGGCATTGGATGATGCCGTTGATTTCGACAAACTGGTCAAACTCACTGAGGAACTGACCGGTGCTGACATCAAGGCCATTGTGACGGAAGCAGGTATGTTCGTGATACGTAGGCGGGATAGAAAGATAATGATGAAAGATTTCATGGATGCATATCATAAGATCATTGTAGAAGAGAAGGATGATGTTCCCTCCGGTATGTTTGTATAGGCCAGATTCCTGAGAAAATATGACTGAATTGCTCACTAAAGAAGAAGGAAATATTGCGCTGGATATGGCGCGCAGGGCCATACATGAATATCTGGCCAGCGGTCAGACCATTACAGCAGACGACCTGCCCTCTGTGTTCTATGAGAACAGGGGCGTGTTCGTAACGCTGAACAATCGTTACGATACGGGAAAGGAACTGAGAGGTTGTATTGGCCGTCCGTATCCGGTTATGCCGCTGGGCGATGCGATTATCCTTTCTGCAATCAATGCGGCCACAGAAGACCCCAGGTTCAACCCAGTGACCTCTGGGGAACTGGAAACAATTGAGATAGAAGTTACAGTGCTTACCATGCCCGAGCGCCTGGATGGGGAAAAAAGTGAACTTCCGGGTAATATCGAGGTGGGTAGGCATGGGCTTATTGTACAAAGAGGAGGGTACTCTGGATTATTGTTGCCGCAGGTGGCTGTGGAACATGGTTTTGATTCGGAGGAATTCCTGGGTCAGACCTGCATGAAGTCGGGATTGTTCCCTGATGCGTGGTTAGAGGCCGATACTGAAGTGTTTGCATTTGAAGGCCAGATATTTCATGAAGATTAAACCAAAAAACGGATTGAAAACGATGAAAAATTGAAAGAATACTGAAAAATGGGATTCAGGGGGAAATCAGTTCAGAGTGAGCACGAAAAATTTGTAATTGGTGCGTAAAATCACGTTTTTAGTGAATTTTCGGTGAAATATGTGGATTTCCATGTATAATATGCACAAAATTTGATGAAATTAAGATGTTAACTCCGTGTGTTGGAAACTTTCAGAACTTCAAGGTGTCGTAAAAATTTGTTTTTGGGACAGCTTGATATGGTGTATTTACCTGATCAGGCTACCAAATGATTCAGCTGTCCTATATCCAAATTCTGTAAGGTAATATGTCTGAAAATTGCCTTCGCGTTTGGATTCAACCAGCCCCGCATCTTTTAGCAGTTTGAGGTGATAGGACAGTGCAGGATACTTATAGTCGGTAATCTCTACAAGCACGCACACGCACAGGTCGCATACTTCCAGCGCTTTGAGAATTCTGAGCCTTACAGGGTCGGAAAGCACTTTGAACAAGGATGCAGCCGTACTGACGTTTTCATGCATTGCGTTTTTTACTTTAATATCCATGTCTGGTGAAAGTTCGTAGGGGATAATACACTCCTTTTTTTCAGGACCATCGGTCGTAATAGTTCCAGCCATTTACTACATCATCTCTTGCATAGGGATTTAGTTCAAACGGTAAATAATCTTTGCAGTCTAAGGATAGGGTTCAATCATATTCCAGCAATTCCTTTACCTGCCGGGAAAGATTACTTATTTCCATAAATCGTGGGCCCAGAGTTGATTTTTCACTGGCAAGAACCAGAAGTAGTGCTTTTGGACCTGTACCTACAATTATAATTTTGTCACGTTCACATTCAATTACCACGCGGTCTGAAAAACTTTTCTTGGCCCGTCCAGTTAATATATCGGCTGCATATTGCAATGCAGAACTCATAGCGGCCAGTGTGTCAGGATTGGTTTTTGGTGGGACCGATGAAGCAATATTAATACCGCTACGGCTTGTAACAACTACTGCTTCTATGCATTTCATTGTCTTAAAGTCGGTAATCAGTTCCATCAATTCGGTTAAAGTGCCATCTGTCATAACTACAACCCAACATTGCACATTTATTTATATCAACGATAAATTCAAGTAACTGCGAGTATTTGCCAGCAGTGAATTGTCACCGGGAATTTATTCGATTCCGACCGTATAATCATTAACATAACAAATACGTCTATCAACATTATTATAAGTTTTCCATATTACATATCATTGATGCAGTTAATATAGGTGAATGGACACATTCCATGAGGGGATGAATTACATTGGCAAAAGATTCAATAGGCATAATTTATGGAAAAACAGGTACGCACGATTTCAGGTTCGCTGTGCCCAATAGCAGCGAGGTAAAACGTACGGATTATGTAAAAGTTTGGCATGAGAAGGAAGGTTGGACACTTGCCCAGGTCATATCAATGACTCGCAGCAGTGACGATTTTAAACTGGATGAGGCCGTTGATGCTGCCGGTGGCGCAAAGATGGACAGCCCCATCAGCAATCTGGTCGCTGATGCCGCAGTAATAGGCAGCAGGGGCGATGATGGGTTGCTGAGGTCGCCCCGAACTCCTTTTATTCCAGGGGACAAAGTATTCGCTGCAGACCATCAACTTATACGTTCGACCCTGGGCTTGTCCCACGGCGATATATATATGGGACTGCTTGAAGGGCATGAAATTAAAGTAAGCCTTGATATGAACAGTCTCATCCAGAAGCATTGTAGTATCCTTGCCAAGACGGGCAGCGGAAAATCATACACTGCGGCTGTTATACTTGAAGAGATACTGGAACAGGATGTACCACTTCTTATCATCGACCCTCACGGGGAATATAGTTCGCTTAAAGAACCGGGTTCAGGAAGCCAGGAAGACTTGTACAGAAAATTCGATATATCACCCATGGGATATGGCTCAAAGATAACGGTGTATACACCTGCCAATAAAGTGTTGAATCCTGATGCTGATGACGTTTTTCGGCTGGATGGCATGAACCTGTCTCCCCAGGACCTGATACAGATACTCCCTGATGAAAAATCCAGTAACATGCAGGGCATCCTGTTCGAGGCTATTAGCAAGATACGGGCCGAGATGGAGCATTACAGCCTTGACGATATCATATTCGAAGTGGGAAATAGCAAGAGTAAACTGAAATGGAACGTAATCGCATCCCTGGAATCTATACGAGACGTAGATATTCTCTCAGATAAACCTACTACACTGGATGAATTGTTCAGCAGGGGCAAAGCTGCCATCATTGACATGAAAGGTGTAGCTCCCCAGTTGCAGTCCATGATCGTTGCAAAGCTGTGCGGTGACCTGTTTGAAGCAAGGAAGATGGGGAATGTGCCACCGGGTATGCTGGTTGTGGAAGAAGCTCACAACTTCTGTCCCGAGCGGGGGTTCGATAAGACCCAGAGTACTGAGATATTGCGTACAATTGCTTCCGAGGGGCGCAAGTTCGGGCTGGGTATGATGGTTATCAGCCAGCGGCCGGCCAGGGTTGATAAGAACGTGCTGAGCCAGTGCAATACCCAGATAATCATGAAGATGACCAATCCCAATGATCTGAAGGCTATTAGCAAGGGGCTGGAGGGTGTCAGCCGTGAAGTGGAGGAGGAATTAAAGAGGCTCCCGCCCGGTGTTGCCATGCTGGTTTCCAATGATATTGAGCAGCCGGTACTGGTGGATATCAGGGTGCGAAAGAGCAGGCATGGCGGGGAGTCAGTGAATATCGCCAAACCCACCAGCCAGCGAAAGACGTCACCAAAGGATCTCAAACGACCTTCTGAACCCCGGTCATCTCCAGTGCAACCGCCACGGAAGGAATCGTCTCCAAAACCTGAAGGCGGAGGGTTGTTCAAAAAGGTGTTCGGGTCAAAGAAGTGAGATAATAGATTCAGGGATATCGGGGCGCTACTTTGCGCGGTAGCGTGCAGCCGACTCTTTCAGCGCCTCGATACCTGGCAGTTTCTCACCAGCCAGGAAATCCAGGCATGCTCCTCCCCCGGTACTCACATGGTCAACTCTGGATTCTAAGCCCAACTTATAAAGGGCGGCAGCAATGTGACCTCCGCCAATGACACTGAACCCCGATTCTGTAGCAGCTTCTATAAGTTCCATTGTACCCAGGGAAAATATCTCATTCTCGAACACGCCGGCAGGCCCGTTCATGATTACGGTCCGGGCATTTTGTATCTCCTTTGAGAATGCCACAATGGTTTCCAATCCTATATCATGGATGGGCAGGTTTGGGTTGTGGGTTGTTTTAAGCAGTTTAATGGATCCTTCCACCCGTTCCCCTTCCTTGTTCAGGGCAACATCCAGTGGGAGTCCTATCTGGTCATTGAACCTGTCCAGCAGTTGTTTTGCCTGTGGTATCAGGTCTGCATATCCCTGGGACCGAATGAATTCCATGCTGGGTTTGCCTATGTCGACACCATTTGCAGCCAGGAAGATGTTCGACACTACACCAGTTAGTAGTACCCTGTCAGCCTTTTTATTTGCCAGTACGTGTTCGGTCACTTTGAGTGAGTCATCCACTTTGGCACCGCCCAGCACATACACACATGGCCGGGTGTTGCCTTCGCAGCCCCGGCTCAGGGAAGTAATTTCTTTCTCCATTAGCCTGCCTGCTATGCTGGTGAGTACAGGGGTGAATCCCATGATGGACAGGTGCGAACGGTGGGATACCGCAAAGGCATCGTTCATGTAGAAGTCCATTAATGGGGACAAACGCTGTACCATGACTGACCCGGCATGTTCCAGAGCAGAGCGTTTCATGCTTTCTTCTGAAAAGAACCTGACATTTTCCAGCATGAGGACGTCGCCGTTCTTGAGTTTCTTTATCTCTGAAACGGCATTGGAGCCGAAGATATCATCAATATACTTTACATTCCTGCCAAGCATTTTGGATAATTGCTTTGCATGGGGCTCCATGGTGGTAAAATCCACTTTGCCGGGCCGGCTCTGGTGGCTCATGAGTACCAGGCGCGAATCTTCCAGTTCCGTAAGTGTGGTCAGGGAGCTCCTGAACCGTTTGTCGTCAAGTATTCCCTGGTCCGGGGTCATGGGCGAGTTCAGGTCCAGCCGGCATAGAATCGTTTTACCTGATAGGTTAAAATCGTCAATGGTAAGATAGTCTCTGGTTGACAAGTATGTGTACCTCTGTCTTATTTTCCTAAGATATCTGCTCTGAATTATGACATGAGGTAATTTAACCTTTTTGTAATGGGTGGTGTCAATAAGGCTACAGGAATTTTCTGAATTGGAAGAATGGTGCAAGCACAGTTTTTGACTTGACTTTCAAAGATGTGATGGAAAACAATAACAAGCAACCTACTTGATGTATGACCTATCAAAACATAAACCCTC
>JAKRWB010000196.1 GCA_022353185.1 ANME-2 cluster archaeon
TACTTTAGCCAATATTATTCAAAAAAGTGAAATAATCAAGTGAATTCCTATGGGTTAAAGGATGAGGAGTTACGGTACCCCAATAAGAGGTGCGCTATGAGTCCTACTCGACAAATCAATTGCGATGCGGGTTAAATGAGGACAATTATATTAATCTAGGAATTATTACTAATCTACTTGTAGTGTTGCTTTTCGATTTAAATAGTGCCAGTTACCATCTAATTTGAAGTGGATACAAATATTATGTTCTTGACTATAATTCACTCACTAACCTTCATCCTTATTTTCATACCACTATCAAATTACCGCCGGAATGCTTCCCGGTCCAGATATTGACAAACTCCGAAGGCTCCATTGCAGGAAAAGCATCTATCAGGCATACATCCCATTTTTCCACAATCCCGCTGAGTTTGCGCAGGTCTCCGAAATACACTTCCGCCGCCACTGCAGCCTGTTCTCCTCCCCCCATTACCCTGGCCACCAGTACCGTTTCATCCCCCACCACAGGCAGGTCTTCCAAAGGCATGATAATTTCCAGTTCCACATCCACACCCAGCAGCTCTTTATTGACTTCAATGTTCAACAGCAGGTTCTCAATAGCAGGGCGCCAGGCATCATTGAACACTACCTTGCTGGCACCTGCCAGCATAGACATAAGCCCAAGGGTACCGGGACCGCACATACCATCCACCACTACCCTGCCAATCAGCAGACCCTGCATGTCCAGTTTTCCGAGTATGTCCATCTTATGGCGGTTATCAAATTCAATATGTATCTTGCTCTGGTTCTTATAAATCACCAGTTCACCAAAAGCGGTCTGAGCTACATCACACCTCATGTCACAGCCTGCAAGCAGGGTATATTCGTGTGGACTGGAGTTAGAGTCAAGTATCCCCACACTTTCAGCCTGCCCGCCCTGCCGCAACACCACACCCTTTATCTCGGGCACCCTGTCCACAATATCCTCAGCCGCCGCCTGCCCCACATTATCGGTAATAAGGACAATACTATCAGGCCCCAGCCTGGGTGGGTACATAATTGGAAACCCCCTGGCAATAAGCGGTGTACCTACCTGTGACAGTCCCGCATCATCATTCCGGTCCCCGTGCCCCATCATAATGTACAGTGCATGTGCCATCACGGCATCCAGGGGCCTGCGGCCGCATGAGGCGCACCGCAAAGTAACAGCATCAAAATTATCTATTACAGGCAGGCCCGGCTGGTCTACAAGAGCAGTAAGCTTGTGCCAGGCAGGTCCAGGTTGGCACTCCGGGCAGGCACTATAAATCTGGTATATGGAATCCAGCACATCATCGGCCGGCTCAATACAGGTTGTTCCTCCACATGTGGGACATTTAACCATGGTATCAACCTGTGATTGCAGGTAATTATACTTTATCCCCGAACTGCTGATATCCCCTGGCATCCACCAAAGCAGTACTATCATCCTGCAAAATAGTAATCCCCTCAGCAGTAACTTCACCTATCACCGTGAATTTAGCAACCTTCCTTGCTTTTTCCACACACTCTGCCCGGATAGTAAATAACAATTCAAAATCACCGCCCGAATACACGCTCCACTCCATAACCCGGGCTTCACTACCAGCCATCTCCCGCACGGTCCTGTGTACCGGGATACTGGCAGCATTGATGCAAAACCCCACACCGCTAGCAGTGCCAATATCATGAAGCGACAGTGCCAATCCATCACTGATATCCATCATTGAGGTCAGGCAGCCTGTCCGGGCCAGAGCCATCCCTTCCCGTATCCTGGGTACAGGCATGTAGAGTTTCTTCATCACATAGGGATATGCTTCCGCTCTATTCAGGAGTGCATCCAATGCCGCACCGGCAGCACCAAGTTCACCAGTCACACACACCACATCACCCACCTGTGCCCCCTTCCTTCGCACCAGATATCCGGCATCAGCCAAACCCAATGCAGAGCCCACGATGGTCAGTTCATCGTGCCGGTCTACGTCGCCGCCGATAATGCTTGTACCATGCTGGCGGGCGCAGGCATCCATACCTCCGGCAAGCTCCTTGATAAAATCCAGTTCAGTATTGGGGGGCAGTCCCATTGCCATCATTATACCAATAGGTTTAGCCCCCATAGCCGCAATATCACTAAGGTTCACGGCCACACTCATCCAACCCATCTGCCATGGGGTCATCCCTTTGGGGAAATCTGTACTCTCATGAAGCATATCAGTGGAAGATACCAGGTATCTACCTTCACCTATTTCTATTACTGCACAGTCATCCTCACCGGGTCCCACCATGGGAGAGAACAAGACATTATCAATTGATTCTGCCCTAAAAATCCTGGTAATGGTGGAAATAATGTCCCGTTCATTCATATCTTTTAATTTCATAGTCTGTACCAGGTTTCAATATAAATAGGAAATATTATCATCTGTTAGATATATTTGTATTTAGTAATAAATTAAATGATTGGTGGGGGCTGTAATTTAATTGAGTGAACGTTTGTCTGAGAAGTTATATAACTTACTTGACGATTATTGCTCAAATGTAGAAGGTGTGGTGGGTATAGGCATCTTCACTCCCAGCGGACTTGAGGTTTCAAGTCATTTTAACAAGAAAATAAATACAAAATTGGCCCATGCTGTTTCATCTGTTATTTATCGGTACACCCAGGAAATGGCCATGCGGCTGAATTATACAGGTTTCAAGTACAATCTGACCTACACTGACAATGGCATAATAGCATTGCGAAAACTTGACGCTGACACCTTGATCATGGTTTTGGTGGAACCCAACGCAGATGTGAACAATGTACTGAAAAAAATGGAAACGGTAGTCACCAGTATAAAGCAGACAAGTCTTTGATTTTACAAATATTTTAAAAAAATGCTTGTGGATTTACACAGGCATTTGGAAGTTTCACAGATTCATCTGTCTAAGAGCTTCTTCTATATCTTCTCCCTTTACTGTGGTTCTTTTTGCGTGTAAGGCAAGACTGTTAGCCCTGTTGGCTACTTTGATACCATATTCTTCCAGATGCTTTGCAAGGGCATCACTGGCAGTAGCACTTACCCTATGTGCGCCAACTGCCCTGATGAGACGTTCTATTGGTGCGGTTGGAATAATTCTGTCTTTCATATTATTGTACCTCCTTCGATATAATTTAAATCAGGCTGTAAATCAATTCCTTACCATATTATTAAGCCTATTTAAACATTATGATTTTAATACAGGGCAAAATAAACCCCAATACAAGAAATTGACCACGTAAGCTTTTAGTTACTCAAATATTGATATATTTCATTATATAAAATCAAAAAGCACTACAATATCGCACCCACTACAACACTGCACCCACTACAACACTGCACCCACTACAACACTGCACCCACTACAACACCGCACCCACTACAACACCGCACCCACTACAACACTGCACTCACTACAACACCGCACCTACTACAACACTGCACTCACTACAACACCGCACCTACTACAAAGGCAACCAGGGCCACGAACATACCCATCTTAAACAATTTTGAGGCTTTTGTTGCATTTTTTCTGAATAACACCTCATTTACAGCTACTAAAAACAAAATATCTGCAATAAATATCACTGCAAGGTATGATGTACCAAAAGCATTGTTCACATTAAATAGAGAAGGAAGCGGGCTTAGCACCACACCTGATATCCCTGCCACAGCAGCAACTCTTGCTGCACCAGAGGCACCCATTTTTATCGGCAGGGTTTGTGCCCCCCCTTTAAGGTCACCCTCCATATCCTGGATATCCTTTACCACTTCCCTTGCCAGATTGGCCAGAACTGCCAGGATGAACAATATTGCAGTAGACTGGATGCCAGTGCCCTCAAAAACTGCCAGTGCGCCCCCGAACAAGAAAGTTGAGCCGGTCAGGTATCCGACAACCAAGTTGCCCATCAGCGCCATGCGTTTAAAATTTCGGGCATACAGGAACAGCATCACCGAATTGAACACGGCCAGAGCAAGGCATACCGGCCCCAGCCAGTAGGACAGTGCAATCCCGAGCACAAATAACAACAATGACATGTACAGGGCAGATGAGCGTCCTACCCTGCCTGATGGAATTGGTCTGTCAGGCCGGTTTATGCGGTCTATCTCTGAATCATAATAATCGTTTACAGCATTGCCAGCCCCTGTTATCAGGAACACAGCACCAAACACCAGCACTGGTTCATACACCAGCACAACCCCAAGAGAATCAGGTACTGCCAAAAATGCTATCAATGTACCCACCAGGGCGGCAAACCCTGCCATGGCACAATTACCCCATCTGAGCAGTTCAAAGACCGCCCTGACATATTTGGCAATATTTAGCATTAATCGCCCCGTCCGGCTTCAAGCATGCGGTCTAATGCCTGTTTGGCCCGTAACCGCACTGGTTCCGGCACAGTGATGGCATGCTTGTTCTCCTCAAGTGCAACAAAGATGCTCTTCAGGTCGTTCATTTTCATGTTGGGGCAAACTGCGTACTTTGATGCCGGATGGAATATCTTATCCAGGTTATCCTTCCTGAGCCGATGTAGCATACCAACTTCGGTCCCGATTATGAATTCCATATTTGGCGACTTCTTCACATGGGTGAGCATGCCGCCGGTACTCAGCACCGTATCTGCCACATCAATAACTTCGGGTTTACATTCAGGATGCACCACTACTTCAGCATCAGGATGGTCCTCTCTCATGAGCAGGATGTCACCTGGCAGTATCTGGTGATGGGTAGGACAGTACCCATCCCAGGGTATTATCATCTTATCTGTATAGCGTTGGGTGTACATACCCAGGTTCTTATCTGGCACGAATATCACTACATCTTCATCCAGGCTGTTCACCACCTGCACAGCATTTGATGAGGTACAGCAGATATCTGATTCCGCTTTTACGGCTGCACTGGTGTTCACATATGCCACCACCGCAGCATCAGGATATTCTTGCTTGGTCTTGATTAGGTCTTCTGGTGTTATCATGGCAGCCATGGGACACTCTGCTAATTTTTCAGGCATCAGCACGATCTTGCCAGGGCTCAGTATTGCAGCACTTTCTGCCATGAAATCCACACCGCAAAACACAATGACATCAGCGTCAAGTTTGGCAGCCTGCTGGCTCAACCCCAGGCTATCTCCTACGAAATCAGCAATGTCCTGGACATCCCCGCGCTGGTAATTGTGGGCCAGGATGACCGCATTGCGCGCTTCCTTTAATTCAAGGATTTTTTTTATAAGTTCATCTTTATCCTGTTGATTCATGGAAATTACCTGTGAAATCAATAAAGCGTTCAATTCCACATTTATTAAGATGGAATAAAACACTTTCCAATAGAGGCTATTGTTCATCAATCGTGATACTGAGTACAGTATCACCCTGGATTATCTTGGATACCACGTCCTGGCCTTCTATCAACTGGCCAAAGACTGCATATCTGCCGTCCAGGTCGGGCTGAGGTGCAAGTGTGATGTAGAACTGGCTTGTGGCACTGTCAGGGCTCTGGGAGCGCGCCATGCCCACTGCGCCCAGGGTATGCCTGAGGCCAGGATGTATCTCCAGCGGAATGGTCTTATTAGAGCCGCCCATGCCGGTAGCTGTGGGGTCGCCGGTCTGTATCACAAATCCCGGGACCACTCTATGGAATACCAGCCCGTCATAGAATCCGGCCTGTGCCAGTTCAATGAAATTGGATGTGGAGATTGGGGCTTTATCCTCATAAAGTTCGAATTTGATTATCCCTTTGCTGGTCTCGATAGTAGCCACCTGGTTGGCTCCTGGTTCAATTGTATCCACCATGTTGGCTTCAGGTTCCGGTGATTCTGTGCATGCAGAGATGAATACCGCAACTATTGTAACAATCATTACAATGGCCATGAATTTAAAGTGCCTGATGTTCATGGCTCCCAATATGTGCGACCCGTATTTATTATTTTATGTGTTTGCATTGTGTGGATTCTTATCCCGCTGATCCATCGCACTTACCTGGGTACTTATACAATTTTATCATCCAGTACACTCCACCTGAGCAATAAACCGTTATCCATCCGCTCCATTGACACAAGTTCCAACCCGGCAGCATCTGTATTATCACTAAACCCGGCACCGTCCACCAATGTTGGCGCTCCGAGTCCCCCCAGCACCAGAGCACCGATGTAAGTATATATCTCATCCACCAGTCCCAGGGATACCAATGACCAGTTCAAGGTCGCCCCCCCTTCAACCATCAGTGTATCAATGCCCAGCGTCTTTAATTCGGACATCAGTCCTGCCAGGTCAACCTGCTGTACACCTGCCGTGATTATCTTGGCTCCCTGTTGCTGCAGTGCTTCAACCCTGTTGTGTGGCGCATTCTCACACACTGCAATTATCCTTTCACCCTCGCCTTTTTTGAAAATGTCGGCATCCACGGGTGTTCTTGCCATACTGTCAACTACAATCCTGGCCGGGTCCTCAGAGCCACAACGCTTTTTCCGTTCTGACCTGAGCTGCCCGGATTTTACAGTAAGACTGGGGTCATCAGCAAGCACTGTACCTATGCCCACCATCACGGCATCGGCATTCGCACGCATGTTATCCACCCTGTTAAAATCATTATCCCCGGAAATCTTGACCTGTATTCGCCTGTGTGTGGATATTTTTCCATCTGCGGACATGGCTGCATTGATGGTTACGTGCGGGCGCATGGTGCACTGGATTGTTCTGTAGGTATATATTTCATGCGAAATATAGCTAGTTTTTCGGCCATGGCGTCAAGTTAGGCTTGCAACTTCGTAAATTTCTCCATCTATTTCTGGCTCGAAAAGCTTACTCAGTGCCACAAAATTGTTCCACAATCCAATAAGAAAAAGTTAACATGTATGTAGTGTATATACACTACAACCATGACTGAACATAAAACATTCATTCGCAAAATCAAGCAAGGCGATAAAATCAGATATGCTGAAGTATGGAATGAACGACAAGGAAAAAAAGTAATTCAACATCATGTAAGATATTTGGGGAGCGACTCAAACAATCTTCCCGAACCAAATTCATTCAATATTGAAAAAGTTCATTTTGGATATTTGGCTCAACTACTTCTTAGTGATATCCTCTCTGATGATGACGTTTATCATATGCTCGATGGAATGGGGAAATCCATAGAGCGTAAAGAAATCAAAGAAATAGTCATTCGCCACAATCTTGACACAAAAAAAACTCGCCTTCATCTAGTATTTCCGAGAAAAAGAAAGACCGATGCGCAATCTGCAATCGAAGATTCACAGTCGCCTACACATACACACGACCAATAACAACCCTCCATGGAACGAAAACTGCCAAAGTAAAAGTTCTGTCCTGTGAAGATCATCCAGACGAACACATCTCAATTCAAAATGTTACAGAAGCAGCGCTTATACCAAAATGCAACACTGATCTCAACGTAATCATACTAATTGGACTACTTCGCTGGCGGTTGGGCATGAAACGTCATGAAATACATGCATTCCTCATTACAAAAGGAATATACATCTCAACAGGGACAATATCGAACCGGAGTCTTGACTTCCTTTTGCTTTTCAAGCAACTTCATAAAAGTGTGCACGAGAAAATAAAGACATTGATTGAGCGAAAAGGATGCATGATTCTTCACATGGATGGAACTCACAGGGCGGGTGGAAGAGTTGTTTTTGTGCTGCAAGAAGGACTGGATAACATTGTGCTCGATGCGGATCTAATACCCTCCGAAGCTGAAGAGTATGTAAGTCCGCTCCTATCAAGTTTTAAAAAAAAATATGGCTCACCCCTTGCCATAGTTCGAGATATGGCAAAAGGTCTTGCATTGAGCAGTTCAAAGATTTTTCCAAATAGACCTCAACAGATATGTCAGGTGCATTTCATCAGAAATCTTGAGAGCGACTTGATAACTGAATATCACAAAGATTTGAAAAGTTGTATTGTTAAAC
>JAKRWB010000197.1 GCA_022353185.1 ANME-2 cluster archaeon
GTCATGTCCGGGAAACCTCACACCCCATTCAAGATTGCGGGTGATACACCAGTCCTTTAGTTCATTTTGTACCCATTCCCTGGCATAGTTGCGGGCATTGGCAGTACCTCCCAGGGTATCCAGATGTTCCAGCAGGAAATCCTTAAATGATGACAACCTGAAAAAGAAGTGTTCTTGTTCCCGGTATTCTGCATTGCTGCCGCATACCTTGCACATAGGCTCCAGTATTTCTCCCGGTTCCAGGTGCCTGCCGCAACCCTGGTCGCATTCATCGCCCCTGGCCTGCGATTCACAGTAGGGGCAGATGCCTTCCACATACCTGTCAGGTAAGGACCGTTCACAGTGAGGGCAGTAGGCAAGGTCTATTTTCTTTGGATATACATAGTTATTTTCAATGAGCTTGTTTACTATCTCATTGGTGCGATTATGGTTTACCGGGTCGTTTGTGCTGCCAAAAAAGTCGAACTTTATCCCCAGGTTTTTGAAAACTTCGTCAAAGTGATGGTGGTATTGTTCTATGAATTGTTCAGGCGTTGAGCCCGCTTGCTCGGCACTGACCACTATGGGTGTGCCGTGGGTATCGGAACCGCAAACAAATGTTGCATCCTGGCCCTGTTTGTGTAGTGACCTGACAAATATGTCTGCAGGGATATATGTGCGCAGGTGTCCTATGTGGCACTTGCCGTTAGCGTAAGGCAGTCCACATGTGACCAGCACTGGTTTTTCACTTGGGAAATTTGACATTGAATTGTTATCCTCCAGTATAGTAATAGTATGATTAATAGGACAGTTAATGTGATATGATGCACAAGAATGGGTGTTGGCTGTAAAATATGTTTCCATGATTGCCGATGAAATACGATAAAGTAATGAGTCGATGAAGTGCTCAAAGGTAGACTGATGCTGACTAAACGAATAATACCATGTCTGGATGTGACTCTTGATGAGGCGGGAGGCTGCGTGGTCAAGGGGATTGAGTTTGAAGACCTGCGGCGTGCCGGTGACCCGGTTGAGCTTGCAAAAGAGTATAATCGGCAGGGTGCTGATGAACTGGTTTTCCTGGACATTACCGCATCCCATGAGGGCCGTAATACCATGATTGATGTGATTGAGCGCACGGCTGATGAGGTATTCATCCCCCTGACCGTAGGTGGGGGCATCAACTCGATTCAGGATATCAAGACCATACTGCGCTCTGGTGCCGATAAAGTTTCCATAAACACGTCGGCTGTAAAACGTCCGGCCCTGATAAGTGAATGTACGAAAATATTCGGCTCCCAGTGTATTTTGACTGCCATAGACTGCCGTCGTAATATGGATGTAAGGGATAATCAGGATAAGACCATCATATCGCTGGAGGACGGCACTCCTTCCTGGTATGAGGTAGTAATATACGGTGGGCGTACCCCGACTGGCATTGACGCAATCCTGTGGGCTAAGCAGGCAGAGGAGCTGGGTGCGGGTGAGATTCTATTGACCAGCA
>JAKRWB010000198.1 GCA_022353185.1 ANME-2 cluster archaeon
TTTCGTTGGTTGAGATACTGGACAAGTACAAGTATCAGCCCTGGTTGGAGAAAAGGCACGAACAGTTGAAGACCGTCTATAAAGTTGCTCCTGTATTGTTGAAAAGCGTTACACGAATCGAAGGTTTGCTCTTCGTATTTTTTCTCGCCATGCTTATACAGGCTCTTATTGAAAGAGAGGTTTGCATGGGAATGAAGAAAAATGGATTGGGAAGCATTTCTATCTATCCTGAAGAACGAGAATGTGAATCACCAACCACTTCCAGGTTATTGTCTTTATTTGGTAACATCGAATTTCATCGGTTATGGTCCCGTAGTACATTGGTACAAACATTCCAGACCGAGCTCTTGGCTAAACAGGTTGAAGTACTTAGCTTGGCTGGAGTGCCACTTGAAAAATACTCCCAGGATGAATAACAAGGGCAGAATAAATTCGGACTTTAGCAATTTGAAAGTTGCGGAAAGTAGGTTTATACAAAAGCCCCTACTCACCAAACCGCCGCATCATTATCCCTTCCGCCACCTTAGGCAAAAAAAGAGTAGACTTTTGCGGGAAATTCTTCATCTCAGTATGGGCCTTATACTCCACATCCCTGATATCCAGGGGCCTCATCAAAAAAGCCACCCTGAACCCCTGCTCATCAACCTTCCTTACCGCCTCAGCCACACTGTCCATAAACCCAACATTATCCACATTATCCCCATCCGCCAGAGGTTCTATTACCCATTCATTCAGCGAGATATAATCCAGCCCCACCTGCTCACCCAACGATTCTGACAGCCGCTCCACCTCATCCCCGTGAGCCTTCAACACTGAAAAATCCTTGCCATCATACATCCCAACCCTCACATCCATAGCATCATCCTTTGCACTTAGCATCCCATAGAACTCATCACCAAGCGCGCCCCTCCATAAAACATCAAAATACCGTTCAATTTGCGAACCCAGCCTCTTCATGTCCAGCCGCTTAACACACCGATGCCAGGGCAACAGCAACAGCGCACGGTCCCCACCTTCCATGAACATCATCATAGTATATTCCACACCATCCCTCAAACGCAACTCATTGGCCGCATTATACCGGTGATGCCCGTCCAGTATCAGCACATTCTCATCAGCCATCATCGCCTGTATCTTTCCCACCATCCCGGAGTCAGTAATTTCCCACAGCAAGTGCCTGATACCCTTCAACGAAACGTCCACCAGCGGCGGTCTATCCTCACTAATAACAAGGTCAGGTCGCTTGAATCCCAGATAATCCTCCAGCATATTATTGATATCATGCCCGGGCATACTATACTCAGCCACAATAGGTGCAAAATTCATACCAGACGCCTTCATCACCTCATAGCGTTCGTTTGTATGCTTCTCAAATATCCTCTCATGCCCCACAATGTTACCCTCACCCAGCCCCTCCACCTGTACCAGGGCCACCAGTCCAAAGGCAAAATATACATCCCGCTTTGCCGTATCAGGAATCTGCCCCTGTATATCTTCAGGGATGCTGTACCGTATTCCATAGATATAAAACCCGGGCTCTTCCCGCTCCACAAGCACACCCTCTTCAAAAAAACGCTTCAGGTTCCCGGTGGACCGGGTAACGAACTCTCCACTCTCAATACTAATATTGCGTGTGGTAATATGAATCACATTATTGCTTTCGCTGCCGTATCTGGCATATTCGGTTTCATCAATAGTATCATAGACCGGGCATACCAGTCGGTTCTTATCAGGTATCTCAGGATTCAGTATAATGCTTTTGAAGGGTTTTATTGTGACCATTGTGGAGCTTCCTATGGGTTTTTTATTACAGGATTATTTTGGTTTTTGTGCCTTCTTCTGTCAGGCATAGGTTTGAAGTACTTAAGGGCAAAAGTATAAATTAAATTTTCTATTCCAGACCTCTATCTGAATATATTCCCATTTCATATCTGGAGTCAAGGTATATATATCACATAACAAACAATTTGATATACTATACAAGACAAATGACAATCGGAGATTCCATGAACGTCGAAATTGGATTTGCAATGATAATTATCGGGATAGGGCTCATGGTAGCGGAAGCCATGTATCCCGGATTCTTCGTGGCCGTGCCGGGCACTGTCCTGCTGGTAATGGGTGCGGTGTTCATTCTGCTACCTGAAATCTTTGAACAGTGGAGTCCCATCATAATGGTCGTAACGGCATTGCTGGCAAGTATCGGTACCATCATGCTGTACCGCAAAATCGCGCCAGGACAGAAACCATCTTCTACCAGTATGGATTCCCTTGTTGGTATGAAGGGCATTGTAACCACAGACGTTCAACCAGATTCAATATCAGGAAAGGTAAAGCTCACCAACCAGATATGGAGCGCCACATCTGAATCGCCCATTCCTGCAGGCAGGAAAGTAGAGGTAATAAGTTCAGAAGGTGTGCATGTAAAAGTCATTGAATTAACTGAATAAAGCTGCATATTAATACGGAAAATATAACAAACCGGTCATAAGACAAATGGGAGGATAAAGAATGGTATTAGGTATAAGTTTTGGATTAGGATTGATTATTACAGTAGCACTGATACTGATATTCATATCAGGTGTCACCATCATACAGCCCTATGAACAGGGACTCTGGGTAGTGCTGGGACGCTTCAAAAGACGACTGAATCCCGGTTTTAACTGGGTGTACCCGCTAATAAGTGAAGTAATCCGTCTTGACCTGAGAACACAGGTGCTGGATGTGCCGAGGCAGGAGGTTATCACCAAGGATAACAGTCCTACCAATGTAGACGCTATCGTTTATATCAGGGTTGTCGACCCTGAAAAAGCGTATTTTGAAGTGGTGAACTATCATATTGCCACCGTTAGCCTGGCCCAGACCACTTTGAGGTCAGTGGTTGGCGATATGGAACTTGATGAGATACTGTATAACAGGGATTTCATCAACACCAAACTGCGGGATATCCTGGACGAAGCCACCGATTCCTGGGGTGTGAAGGTAGAGGCCGTAGAGATAAGAGAGGTCGACCCCGTGGGCACTGTCAAGGACGCCATGGAAGAACAGACCTCTGCCGAGAGGAAGCGAAGAGCTGCCATCCTGATAGCAGACGGCCAGAAAAAGGCTTCTATCCTTGAAGCCGAAGGTTCCAAACAATCCCGGATCCTGAACGCTGAAGGCATACGCCAGTCTCAGATACTTGAAGCAGAAGGCGAGCGGGTATCCCGGATACTTATAGCCCAGGGTGAGGCACAGAGCCTGAGAATCCTCAGTGTGGGTGCAGTACCCCTTGATAAGAAAGCCATCGCTGTTCTCAGTATGAATATGATGACGAAAATGGCAGAAGGCCAGGCAACCAAGATCATCTTCCCCATGGAAATCTCAAAGATGCTCAACCAGGTAAGCCAATATCTCGGCGCCAGCAGTGATGTACCCGAAGTGGGGAACACCCTGGATGTAGAGAGGATTGTTGGTAAGGCTGAGGAAGTACTTGGCAGAATCCCAAAACCTGAAGAACTAAGGCGGGAAGTTGAGAAGATAGAAGAAGCCCTGGTAAAGGAAACCCAGGAAACTATTAAGGCTGGCGAGGCTTTGAAGGAAAAGGCTTCGTCTTCTGATAAATCCAACTTCCACATCTTCAAGAAAAATGAAGAACAATCCTCAGACGAACCGGAAGGCGGTTTGAAAGAGTGAATGTATCCGTTATGGAGCGGTCAGCCACCGCTCCATTGCCCTATTTTTATTAACAATAACATCATATTCCGGATATGTGACCGTCATTATCAGGAATGCCAGCACCAGCGATATAACGCATATTAAAAGCATACTATCCCAGTATATCCTTGAGACCGAACTGGTAGAGGAAAACGTTGACTGGTTCATTGTAGCTGAAAAGGAGGGCAAGGTTGTAGGGTGTGCGTGCCTGGATAATAGCGCGGGCGTGATAGAGTTGAGGTCTATCGCTGTATTGCCGGCATGGAAGAACAATGGGATAGGGCGCAGGTTGTTCAAGACGCTGGAGCAAAGGGCAAAGGGTATGACCGACCGGATTTATGTAAGAACAACAGCCAGGGGATTTTTCGTTAAGATGGGGTTCAAGGCACTGGATAATTCACAAAAACCAGTGCTATGGCAGGACTGTGCCGATTGTGACAAGTTCGACGTTTGTATGCAGGTACCAATGGTACTGGAATTGAGGTGACAGGATGCTGACACTTGGATTGGTAAATACTTATGATAAGATTAAGGTGCTGGATGCCCATTACCGCTCTATTGCCAGGGCCGCACCCATTGCATACAGTTATGAATTCGCACTGGCGCTGTTCGATTACCCGTTCAAGATGAATGCAGAGGAACTTTGCGATTACGTTGCAGACAAGACCACTATCGGCAGGTCAGGTAAATACCTGCTTGAGATGCTGGAACACAACAGATTTTTTGTGTTCGACCTGCCCAAAAAAGGATTCCAGGCTCAGTTCGGCGTGCCTGTGGTGACCACTTCCAATCCGGACCCGAAAAAGGCCATCACCCCGGCGGCACTGGCTGATGAGATACTCAGGGGCGGGTCGTACCTGCTGCTGGTGGGGCTGGGGCATAAGGGGCTCCCTAAGGAGCTGTTCGAGAGGGCGCGGTATCATTTGGATATTACAGGAGCGGGCATTCCGCTTGAGACATGTACGGCTATCGGGGCCGTACCTGCAGTGCTGGCGACGCTGGTGAGGGAGAAGAGTTAATCATTCACAGATGCGTTCTTTTTCATATTCCTTATGCTCCCATTCTTTTGTAAGCTGTTCCACATCTATATCGGCGAGTTTTAATGACAGTTTGTTCAATAATTTGCCAGTTGAGCTGTTGGATTCGAATTTATACAATTGGATTCGGCCCACCTTTTTTGTGGGGCGCATTATCTGGTAATGTAGTAACTTATCTTTCATATCAAAGACTGTTGATTTCGAAACTCCTGAAGACTCAGCCAGTTCTGTCAGGTTGTATTCAAAATCTGAATGAAATGTTAAAGTCTCTATCACTTTTATCTGTGGATGCGTGCCAAATATAGCCTGCATTGGGGTTTCTACCGGGGTTTCCATGTTCTTCCTCCAATGATTTGATGATTTATTTAATATACTTGTTATAACTATTATTGAACTATCAAGTATATAAATTGAACTTAAAAGACTGAAAATCATACGTTATAGTATAAAATCGGAATATATTTATTATAATGCTCATTGCAACAACAATGTGGAAAAGTATCGGAAGGCAATTTTAGGAAAATTATATCGCCACAGGTATATCGGCGGCAGACACACCAGTATGGATAATGTTCCTAAAGGTTTTCCCAAAAATGAAACACAAAATATCGAAAAAGCTTTAAAATCATTGATTAATGAAGATTACATACTTAAAAAACCAACATCATACGGCACTGAAATTTGTCTTAATCCACGTAAGATCAAGGAAATCAGGAAACTCATTGATCTAAATGATGACTGATATGTGGCATTATTGCCAATATGATTAATAGAGCAGGTGTCCCGCTTGAGACGTGTACGGCTATCGGGGCCGTGCCTGCGGTGCTGGCGGCATTAATTTGTAGCAAAGAAAGGTAGAAAAATATTGTAAGCTTCTTATTTATTGGGCGGTCTTTTCTCGTGCAAGGTCCAACCGGCAGAATCAATTTTTCCATTTGGCATAACAACAATAGTGTTCTCCCCTGTCCTGATGCGAGTTTTCCTGAGAGTTACACTTACTATCTCTCCCCTATGATTCAGTGTCTCTATCTCATCACCAATATTAAAATGCTTATCCAGAATAATGAACACCCCGGACACAGCATCCGATAGAACATCTTTTACAGCCAGAGCGACCGCCGCCCCAACTAAAAATGAGGCTCCTATTAAAGGCACAAGAATCTCCTGTAAATTAAGTTCTCTGGTAATATACATCAGAACACTGAACCATAAAAAATAAACTACAATGCTTCGCAAAATGAGTTGCGCATCTGCCGGGAGGGTACTGGCAATTAATAATTTCTTCAAGTATCTGCCTATAATGCTAATTACAAGAAATGCACCTATCAGAATTAATACCGCCTTTATGTAAGGCCCTGCCCATTGGTTTTGTTGTAATAAACCTAAAATATCCATTTACAATCACCGATTTGACTTTGTATTCCTAATTAATGAAATTTAATTGGCTATTTACACGAAATTATAATACCTACCTTCTCAAGAGCACCGCCACCGCAAACACCAACAACAACCCGGCCATTATTGAAAAACCGGGCACTTCCAACCCATCCCCGAAAGGCACATGGGATGTAGAGGTAGGTGTAGGACAAATGGTCTTCAACGGGATGGGCGTCCCGGCTGCAACTTCACTGCTCATATTAGAATACGTGGTCAACTGCACGGTGGTCTTAGCCAGCACTCTTGCATAATTGTATTCCACTATCTGCTGGCTGGGCGATTCCAGTGAATCCGCATACTCATATGCACTCACTGCCAGTATCGGTTCTATACCTGCATCCCTTGCCTCTTCTATAGCTATTATGGCAGCATTGGCACTGCGCTCTATCTTGGTATCAATATCGGCATACCCCATCAGGCTGATGGCAGTACTGGCCTGAACCATCGCCAGTGAAGAATCGAATATGGCTCCACTGTAATATCCCCTGTCATATTCTATGCGTGCCCGCTCAAGTGAATTGTCAGCCTCGTTCAACAACCCCAAAAGTCCATGCAATGATTGCGATTCGGTGATAATGGTCTGGGCGTAAGTGACCACTGATGAAGCAGTACCTACATACCAACCTGCGCGCTCTTTCAATGCGGCATCTGAAGTAATGTGCTCAGTATTTACCAGGGATAGCCACCAATGTACAGTGTCAGCTCTAATGGAGGCCCATGCGAGCGATTCAATACATCCGACATCTGATTCAGATGAACGTGCATCATCCAGGAACTGTTCTGCCATCACCACCCTGATCTCCGCTGCACCAATACTGTCCACATCCATTATCCCCTCTTGCTTGAACCGCTCCAGTTCAAGCCGGCTTTCATTTATCTCCTCGCTCACGTTCATGAAAAGGTCGTTCAGGTAAGATTCGTTGTTGTCTGATCGCTCATATTCATCCCACCATTGTATGAACTTCAGGTTCTTAAGCACCATCAGACCGATATTGGTAGCAGCATAATACTGCTCCTTATCATACTCCTCCTGTCCATTATCCAGCATTTCACGTTGTAATTCCAGGGTACTGTTAAACCTGGGGGATACGTTTTGTGACCCCAGGTACATAAGGTTCGCTTCGTTTAGCACTTCTCTTGACAGGGGGCGCAACGTGTCAAGGTATTCAGCTGACCATACGCCCTTTGTGGGTTCTGGCACCTCTATAACGTAGCCGGTCAACAGTTCCACCGCCTCCTCGATGTTCACGGCCTCCACGACCTCTACGCCCTGTGCCCTGCCCCGCTTCACCACGTCAACCTCAATGGTCTCTTCCTCAATTGTTACGAATGCACCTTCGTGATCGACCTTACTTTCAGTGACAAACACATTGGTCTGACCTTCAGGTACAATAAACAGGGTGGCACCATGCTGGGCAGCAGCATCCAGTTTATAGGGAATACCTCCCACTGGTCCGATACTGCCGTCCGGATTTATCATACCTGTAATGACCACGCCTTCCTTTAGCGGCAGTTCCTTTATATCTGCAATAGCGGCAACCGTTAGAGCAGCACCGGCAGAGGGGCCGGCGATAATAGGGGATGTTACCTCGATTATGAAATAGAAATCATGCTTGCTGGGGTCGATCCCGGTCACGTCTGATGCCACCAGCGCTGCCATACGGGCCGAACCCTGCATATCCACCTCGGTATAGGGTTGGGTATCAACGAACACGTAACCGTTGCCCTCGGTAACAAGCACAGTAGCATTGAGCAGGACTCCTGTTTCCCCTTCAAAACTGACGTAAGCGGCAACCATAGGAATTGTCACCGCATCTTCCAGATTTATTGCAGATACAGGAGCCGCAAGGATAAGTATCAAAAATAGGGCTGTAAAAATCCTCATATAACCAAAGTTTAATGCACTCATCAGGTCTTACCTTATTTACATAAGTCAGCGGGATAATGTCCAGGGACATATCCCACTAACAGTGTTGGATAAATCAATACATTTACAGGACTGCGCTCTTGAATGCTTCAAGGCCCATACCATCAATGATTCTGCCCAGGCGTTTCTTTTCGCCCCTATCTTTCACAAATTCAATTATCCTATCTACCAGTTTGAGTGCCTCGTCATCATCCAGTCCTTCCGCGATGAGGTCTGCAATTCTGGGCTTAATACCTGAACTGCCGCCCGCCAGGAGTTTCCAGCCTTTGGCCGTTCCGATAAGCCCGATGTCCTTTATACTGGATTCTGCACAGGTGTTCAGGCATCCTGATACTCCCATCTTTAATTTAGAAGGCAGTTCCATGCCGTGATATAACTTGTCCAGTTTCAGGCCAACACCCACTGAATCCTGTTGACCACGTTTACAAAACGTAGTTCCGGGACAGATTTTTACACTGCGTACACACAACCCGATGGCTGCGCCCGGGGGCATATCCAGGTCAGTCCATACGCTGTCAAGGTCCTCTGCTTTTAATCCTACTATGGCCATACGCTGTGCTGAAGTTATCTTGACTGCAGATGCGTTGTATTTTTCGGCCACGTCAGCAATCTTCCGAAGCGTACTAACATCCATTATACCACCAGGAATGTGGGGGGCTATGGCATAGGTTTCTTTATCTCTCTGTACAATTGCTCCTTTCTCAGGAATATCATTTGACATTATTTTTAACCTCCAGCAACAGTATTACTGTTTATAGGTAATATGATTTCTGCTATTTGAAGACGTGTTATGATTACTTTCACCCCGCTCTGGTTAAGTATATCTACCATCCAAATAATCTACATATTGTCTCCCTAACAAGAACAAACTGGAGGCTTGAGGAATCAGAAATGATAAAAGAAACAGCAAAGCAGATTGAACAGCGTTTTAGCCAGATGGGATTCAATATACCCATCAGTGAGATTGAAAGCAGACTTGAGAAACTTGTGAACGAGTTCAAAGTCCCGCCTGAAGAGGCACGCAGAAGTGTTGTGAACTATTTTTTGAAGGAATACAACATCCCTCGTGGAGATTTCTATATCCAGCAGGGTGAAGTACCTACCATAAAAGTAAGTGACATAACAACTGAAGGGAAGTGGATCAATATCTCTGCTAAAGTGGTACAGTTATGGGATAACACCCATGAGAGTATCGATCAGGTAGGATTGATCGGAGATGAAACAGGGACAATAAAATTCAATAAATGGGCAAAGGCAGAACTACCTCCACTGGAGGAAGGAAAATGTTACCAATTCAAGAACGTAGTCACTAACAGCTTCCAGGAAAGGTTTCAGATTAACTTTAACAGAACCAGCCAGATAGAAGAAATACAGGAAGATATCGAGGTAAGTACCCAGCAGAGTGAAGCACCTACCGTAAAAGTAAGTGACATAACAACTGAAGGGAAATGGATCAACATCTCTGTCAAAGTGGCACAAATATGGGATAACACCCATGAGAGTATCGATCAGGTAGGATTGGTCGGAGATGAAACAGGGATAATAAAATTCAATAAATGGGCAAAGGCAGAACTACCTCCACTGGAGGAGGGAAAAAGCTACCAATTCAAGAACGTAGTCACTGACAGCTATCAGGAAAGGTTCCAGATTAATTTTAACAGGACCAGCCAGATTGAAGAGATTCAGGAGGATATCGAGATTGGTACCCAGGAAGTGGAGTTCTCGGGTGTTATGGTAGATATCCAGGCCGGTTCAGGTTTAATAAAACGGTGCACTGAATGTAACCGTGCTCTTATCAAAGGGGTATGCGGTGAACACGGCAAAGTGGAAGGGACCTATGACCTGAGGATTAAGGCGGTGATAGATGATGGTGTATCTGTACAGGATGCACTAATCAACCGCGAAGTTACAGAGCAGCTTACCGGAATTACCCTGGACGATGCCAAACAGATGGCCACTAAAGAACTTGACCAGGAAGTAGTGCTCATAAAGATAAAAGAAGGCTTATTGGGTAAATATTATTCTATTAAAGGCCCAAGGCTTGATCGATATATCCTGGTTGAGCAGATTTCACCGATCCCACCGATGGAAGCGGGTAAGGTTGCTGCTCTGTTAACCCAGCTGGAGGCCTGAACAATGGCATCACAATACTCAAGGGAAGTTGCACATAGAGTGTTTGCACAGGAGTTCAGGGATTCCGATTTGTCCTTCAAGGACAGCAATGACCAGTATTCACCCCAGTATCTCTTAACACCCACCGGCGCAAAGATAAACCGGATGTTCATCGTGGGTACGCTGACAGAGAAGGAGGATATCGGAACCGATGCAGAATACTGGCGGGCCCGTGTGGTAGACCCTACTGGTGCGTTTATCATATATGCCGGACAGTACCAGCCCGAAGCTGCCAGGGCCATAGCGGAAATGGAGGCACCTGCGTATATTGCCATAGTGGGTAAGCCCAGTACTTTCCAGACCGAAGATGGCACCGTCCTTACCTCGGTAAGACCGGAAAGTGTGCATGTAGTGGATGAAGCAACCCGGGAGCGCTGGGTGGTGGAGACTGCACAGCGCACAATGGAGCGCATCAATAACTTAAACAGCAACAATCCAGATGCATTAAAGGCTATGGAGCACTATAACACTGATGTTTCAGTGTACAAGCAGATGCTGGTGGATGCATTAAAAGAAAGCACGCAGGATTAATACATAACATACAGGGGCTACTTGCCCCATTTCTTTTTTTTTTCGACAAAAGCATTTATGCTTAAATAGTCCTTTATACAATCTCTTAGTGGTGATATTGTGGTTTTTGAGATCGAAAAAGTATATGCACGAGAGATACTGGATTCCAGAGGAAATCCAACCGTAGAAGTTGATGTATCAACTTATTGTAGCGATACCAGGTTAAGGGGTTTTGGACGGGCCAGTGTTCCCAGTGGTGCATCTACCGGTGCGAATGAAGCAATTGAAATGCGTGACAAAGATAAACGCTACCTTGGCAAGGGAGTACTTACAGCTGTTCATAACGTAAACGCCCTACTGGGTCCCGAGATAATGGGAATGGAAGTACGGCGTCAGCGGGAAATCGACCTGATGATGATTGAACTGGACGGCACTGAGAATAAGTCCAGCCTGGGCGCCAATGCCATCCTGGGTGTAAGTCTGGCAGTGGCCCGTGCGGCAGCTGATTCATTTAACATACCACTCTATCAGTACCTTGGAGGTACAAATTCATTCACCTTACCGGTTCCAACCCTCAATATCATAAACGGTGGACAGCATGCCGGCAATGACCTTTCAATCCAGGAATTCATGATACAGCCAAAAGGAGCAGAGACTTTTCGCGAAGGGTTAAGATGGGCAGCAGAGACCTATCATGCACTGGGTGTTATCCTCAAGGATAAATACGGCTCAAGCGCTACGAACGTAGGTTACGAAGGTGGGTATGCCCCGCCATTGAGTATTACAGCAGATGCCATGGAAGCCATAACGGATGCCATTGAGATGGCAGGATATACCGAAGATGATATCACCATTGGTGTTGACGCTGCAGCTTCATCATTCTATAAAGATGGGAAATACGACATTGATGGGGAGCAACTAAACGCAGGCGAACTGGTTGATTATTATCTTGACCTGGTGAACACATATCCTATCTACTTAATCGAAGATGCCTTCGAAGAAGAAGCGTTCGTAGATTTTGCAACCCTTACTGAGGAACTTCCTAATACAATAATTGTTGGAGATGACCTTTTCGTTACCAATGTAAAGCGTCTTAATATGGGAATTGAAATGGGAGCATGTAACTCATTATTGCTTAAGGTTAACCAGATAGGCAGCCTGAGTGAAGCCTTTGATGCCGCAACCACTGCACACCGCAACGGTTACAGTGTAGTTGTAAGTCATCGTTCAGCAGAGACTGAGGATAGTATGATAGCTGACATCTCTGTGGCACTGGGTGCGGAACTTATCAAGACCGGGGCACCTGCCAGAAGTGAACGCACAGGTAAATACAACCAGCTTATGCGCATTGAAGAAGAGCTGGGTGAAGCAGCCCATTATATGAGAATCTGATATTTTACTTCTATTCTGGTGATTCAGGTACCTACATGGAAAAATAAGACAGTAGAACTGCAATTATTACTGTAATGTATATTGCCCTGAAACTACCAACCCCGCCCAGATTAATATGTGCACTGCCATCGGTTTGTTCAGTTATATTGAACAATGACAGGCCAACACCCAACATGATGCCAAATACACCTGAAACAAGTACCACGGTGGAAGCATTGCCAGGATCGAGTATCAGGGCGAATGGAATTGGGAGCAAACCTATGTAATCAGGTATGACCATACCTATACCGGATTTGAATTCAGTTAACAGGTGGGTGGCTATCACAACTATCAGCATAATCTCTAAAGCTGCGAAACCCGGATTGTTAATTACTGCATATATTGAAAACAGAAGCGGTAAAATGAAACCACCCACGTTTAATGTAATCCGGGTATTAAATACCAATTCATCACCGATATCAAACTCCTCTTCAAGCGGTACCGAATAGAACTCACCCAGCAGTTGGACTTTCTCTTCAGAAAAATCAGGTTTCTTTGTCCTCATACGGTAGATGGGTATCTCTGTGGATGAAAACACCAGCATGCCTGCCAGTAATAAAAATAACACGATGGGGTGTATGTTCCACTGGCTGCAAAGTACATTGGTGTAAATTAGGTAGAATATAGGCAAAAGTATTAGACCGAACAGTCCGAACATTTGCATATCCTGCCTTGATATCATTCCCCTCATAAGATTCTACCTCTATGTTAAATATTCTTTTAGATTGTTGGAGAAGTTAATAAACCTGATTGTTTTATTTTATTTTATTTTATTCCATTTCGTTAAATAGATAAATGGCTATTATTTATATTGTTTTACAATCAATGGTATAAATTAGGTATTACAAAAGTAAATAGAAATGTAATTCAAATACTGGAAAGATATAATGAATATTATCAAAATCAAGGAGATATTAATATGGGATTATTGAATCGAATGGGGACTGTAGTAAAAGCAAAAATGAATAAAATGATGGATAAGATGGAAGACCCAAGGGAAACCCTGGATTACTCTTACCAGAAACAGCTTGAATTGTTGCAGAATGTTAAGCGGGGCATAGCCGAAGTAACCACTTCCAAGAAACGGCTTGAACTGCAAAAGGCAAAACTGAACCAAAATATTGATAAGCTGAACAGCCAGGCCCGGGATGCCGTCAAAGCCGGCAGGGAAGACCTGGCACGCCTTGCACTGGAAAGAAAGGGGGGTCTGATGTCACAGATCCAGTCCCTTGAACAGCAGATAGCAGATTTGAACAGGGAACAGGAAAAGCTCCAGGCCACTGAAAAAAGACTGTCTGCCAAGGTCGAATCCTTCAGGACAAAGAAAGAAACCATCAAAGCTCAGTACTCTGCAGCAGAAGCCCAGGTCAAGATCACCGAATCTATAACTGGCATCAGCGAAGAGATGGCAGATGTGGGCCTGGCTGTCCAGAGGGCAGAGGAGAAGACACAGAACATGAAGGCACGTTCGTCTGCACTGGATGAACTGCTGGAACAGGGTACGCTGGAAGATTTTACCGGTGGAGAGGATGATATTGAAAGGGAGCTTGCAAAGATAAGTGCCACCAGTAATATAGAATCCGAGCTTGCATCTTTAAAGGATGAGGTGGGAAAATGATTGTCAGGATAATGGGTGGGGGACAGTTTCAGGTACCCAGCAGTTTGCTGGACGAACTGAATGTAATTGACAACAAGATAGTGGATCACGTAGCAAAAGAAAATGAAAGCGACTTCAAGAAGGAGCTAAGTAATCTAATTGCTGCGATAAAAGAAAATGGGACGCCCATAGATGATGCAGATATTGTGGAATCCGACATCATTGTGCCACCTGAAGACCTGACACTGGAAGAAGCTGCCGGGATTTTCAGCGGGGACGGGCTTATCGAAGATTAATAAGGTCTAATTAAATGGGTATCCCCCAGAGGGGGTACCATTTTTCCACATTTTTTTCTATGGGAAGTTCGCTATCCATCACTGACCTGAGCCTGAATTCCAAATTGTTGTCCCTTTGGTGGCTTTTTTTAGGGGCGAATGGATAATATGCGCCCTGCTTGTAATTGTATATCCAGTAGACCTTATCCTCACCCTGAAACCTGTATATTGCACATAATAGTTGTTCACTGAATCCATGCTCAATAAGGGTCTGAGAAATGAGATGGATGTTGGTTACCAGGTCTTCGAAATCCGGGTCTTTGAGTATTACCCATAAATAGTTGAATTCATCCTTTTGCACTTTGTATTCTGTACCTGTCTCCTTACAGCTATATTGAAGCAGTTCCTCTACTTCCAGACGTGCTGCTGCATACCTGGAAGATTCCATGGATTTAAAACAGATGCCGGCTGACCCGACGGGTTTTAGTCCCAGGTTAACATCAAGAGTAATGCTGGCTGTAGAAATCGCGAAAAGCCTATCTACCTTGGCTTTAGGAAGTTTACTCTTCCCCAATATAGCATCCAGGAATCCCATTACATTTCCAACTCTGTTTCTAATTTTTCAAGTGCAGCAATACGTTTCTCAACGGTTGGATGGGTTGAGAACAGTCTCATGACTGATGAACCGGACAATGCAGGGATGATGAAGAAGGCGTTCATACCTTCCACCTTTCTCAGGTCGTCGGTTGGTATCCTGGGCATAACTCCGCTTATCTTCATAAGGGCAGAAGCCAGTTGTGAAGGTGCTCCCGTGATCAGTGCCGCCCCCCTGTCTGCCGAGAATTCACGATACCTGGACAGGGTCCTGATAAGCATGAGACTTATGACCCAGACCAGTATCGATACCAGCCATACTGCCATAATGCCACCTGACCCACGATCTCTATTCCCTCCCCCAAAGAACAACAGATACCGCACAAGGAAGAAAGCCACTGTTGAGAGGAAGCTGGCAATGGTCATTACCATGACGTCCCGATTCTTCACATGACTCAGTTCATGGGCGATAACTGCTTCCAATTCGCCTGGGTTCAACGTTTTCATGATACCGGTGGTGACAGCTACTACGGCTTTCTTCGGACTCCGACCTGTTGCAAAAGCATTGGGTACCGGGCTGTTGACCACAGCAATTTTTGGTTTTGGCATATCTGCCATAGCACAGAGCCGGGTAACCATTTCGTGAAGTCTTGGCTCTTCACTTTCAGATACTATCTTGGCCTTCATACTCATCAGGACCAGTTTATCTGACATGAAATACTGGATGAACATGAATCCTCCTATGAAGAGGATCATGATATTCGTGCTCACATTCTGGAATGATAAAAATGCCAGGAATAATAGGTACACTGCTGCAAGCAGGAACATGGTGAATACCATCCTGCCCTGCAGGCCCCAGTCTGTGTTCCATTTTCTCATAGGTTTATTGACACCTCTTGATTAAAAATACCATTAATTCGTTTATATTGTTTCTTTGCCATTTAAGGGGTTTGTGGTTAATGTTAATAAATTGTATTATCAAATTTCAGTTTGATAATGTTATTTTTCCCTTGGCATGCAGATGATCTCCCGTATCTGCAGACCATAGAAGTTGTTGGAATGGGCAGGTTTGATAACACAGGCCACGTCAGCACCGTATGCGGTTCCGCCCACAGCTATGACTTCGCCTTCCATGGACAGGGCACCGGAATCCGCTGCCATTATTACGACCTCCACTGCCACCTTGAATCCTTTGCCAAAGAGCTTGCGCAGGGTATCGGCCACAATCTCTATCCGGCTTATCCCACCTGTGTCTCTGGATAGCGACTTCTCTACACCTGATAACATATGTGACTGGGATATGATCTCCACACCCATCTCATTCAAACGGGAGACGTACTGGCTTTCCATATCCCATTTTCCTTCTTCAGTGGTTCCGTACTGATGGGTTACCACTATCAGGTTGATGTCCTCCTCTTGCAATGCTTCTGCCATAGCTACACCCGTCTTACCAGAGGTGCTGGCCACAACTACTTCCTTAATACCCATCTCAATGGCGCGAATCTTGACAGCTTCAATTACGGCGGCGGTGTTCTCTTCCCCGGGCTTTTCGAAATATGTAATGCTTTTCTCCAATATGTTCCTCTCCAGAAAATTAATGTAATGTCTAATGGTATTTCAGGTATTTAATTTTTCTAGTATCTTTTTGCTTAAAAAGACGGTCAAAAAACCACGTATTTGAGTGTATGGTGCAATGAGGTAAGAGTCGGAGTTAATTCGTGGGTCTTAATGGAGGCTGAATCAATACATTCAGCCACCTTTAGAAAACTTATTTGCCAGGGATGGACTCCTGATAATCATGAAAAATGGAGTGAAAAATCTGATTTATGCGAATTTTAATGCGATAAATACACTGATTTGTGGGGATAATCCAGGAATTTCGTAGGTTTTACGAAGGGTTTTTTTAAACAGTCAGGAAAATGAATCTGGTATTAAATTACTAAAAAACAGATTCGACATTCTACTAAAATCAGAATGCCAAACCTGAATAAGTTATTCCACTAAAACTAGTTTCTCTTTATTCCCAGCCAGCCGGATCCTTTGCAAATTCGGCAAGGTTGGCCTGTGACCACATAACCATTTCCTTTACAAAACTGGCAAACTTTTGGTGGTTCTTTTACCATAACTGTTGTTTTTCCACCACAGGCAGGGCATTCTTCTCCCTCAGCTTCACCTACAACTTTACAAAATCCACAGAGCTGTTCCGAATATATTGTCTCATCCATTTTATTCATTCTCCCAAGTTAAAAAACTTGATTTTTACATCATGATTTAGTGCACCTTATCTGTTGCGATTTTTTTATTACCACACCATAATATGTCACGAAAATCAATGACAGTATCCTGAATATTTTTCTGAAGATTTTTATGTCAATGGTTGTTGCTGTGACCTGCCAGGAATTCTAAACCAGAAGTATGTCTATTCGTAAGTAATGATTTTTAGAAAACTTATTTGCCTGTGCCGACCATTCAGGTTACATGAAAAATGTCTATCTTGCAGCCCCGCTTTTTTCCGATGCCGAATGTGATTTCAACTGCAAGCTCAGGGACGAACTGGAAGGGCTCGGCATGAGTGTGTTCCTGCCGCAGGAGCACTCCAACGATATCAATGATCAGCGGGATGCCAGGCAGGCGGGCATATTCAGTAAGAACGTGACCAACATCAATGAGACGGATATGGTGGTAGCGGTGCTGGATGGTGTGGATGTGGATTCGGGCACGGCGTGGGAGATTGGGTATGCCTATGCGCGGGGGTTGCCCGTGTACGGGCTGCGCACGGATTTTCGGACCATGGGTATTGAGGGGACTGTGAATTTGATGATAGAACGGTCGGTTGTGATGTGTATGGGCATGGGGGAGCTGGTGGAGCGGTTGA
>JAKRWB010000199.1 GCA_022353185.1 ANME-2 cluster archaeon
GAAATGCAGGGCATTGAACTTCTGGAAGGCGATGTGTGGGGTCATAGAAAGGACATCAATGAGTACTATGAGATTAAGCCACGTATATTTGACAGAATTGAAGAGTTGAAGAATGAAGGCACATCAAAGGAAGAAATAATATCTAAGTTGGGTTTAGAGACTCGATTAAGTGAAGATTTGATTAAGTTTTTGGTGTAAGACAATTTCGAAAAACTTAAATTCACTCTCATATTGTCTGGGAATGTGCCCTGAGCAACCACTGAACAAACTTTGTATGTGGATTTGTGCCCTTAGACTAATCGGAGCGCATGATGTGCTCAGATAGATACTCCAACCTCTAATTCGAGTTTGTTTCCGGGTGCATCTAAATTTAAACAGGATTCAAAGCAACAAATCGTTTTAATTAAGTATAGGAAGACCCTGTACTGCAAGTACATGAATAGTTATTAATATTCAAAGCATTTATAAATTAAGAGATTGTTAAGAAATTATATGACTTTTAAAAGTATTGAGTTTGGCATGGCAGCAGCAGAAAAAGAAAAGTCAAGTTCGCCACATCTATTAATAGAGGGGTTTTTATACCGCCATTGACACATCTAATTCACCGCAAAGTTCGCGAAGAGCGCAAAGCTGTTGCTGCATTGACTTTGCGTCCTTCGCATCCTTTGCGGTGCAGTATTTCATTATTTTAAACAGAAGTTCAATCCAGGCAGCACATTTCAAGCAGCCGTCTGGTGTTCCCATGTCCGCCGATAGGCATGATGTGTATGCCCCGGCAGTATGGTTTGATGTTGGCAATTGTTTCGGCAGCTATTTCCAGCCCCTCTGATACAGGGTCTGTCGCTGTTTCCATTCTTCTAATATCATCTTCGGGTATGTTTACACCCGGTATCTTCTCGTTCATGAACCTGGCACCCCGGGCAGACTTTAAGGGTATAATGCCTGCAATAACAGGTATTCCAGTACTGTTAATTGCATCTGCAAACTCATTAAACACCGCTGCATCGAACACTGCCTGGGTCTGGATGAACCGGGCTTTAGCCGATACCTTTTTATTGAGCTTAAGCAATTGCAGCGCCAGCGGCCTGGCGCCAGGATTTGCTACCGCACCGACACACAGGGATGTGGGACTATCAAGAGGCACATCCTGGAAATCGAACCCACTGTTCATTTTTTCAATAAGCTGCAATAACTGCACAGAATCCAAATCAAATACCGGTTTTGATGATGGCTGGTCACCCATGGTCGGATAGTCACCTGACATGGCCAGTATGTTGTGTATTCCCAGTGCATGGGCCGCCAAGAGGTCGGACTGTAATGCCAGCCGATTGCGGTCCCTGCACGTCATATGCATAATGGTATCAAATCCGGTCTCTGCCAGCTTGTGGCAAAGTACTAAGGGGGACATCCGCATCATTGCACGCTGGTTATCTGTGACATTCACAGCATCCACCATGCCCTGCAGTTGTCCGGCCTCGGACAGGATGTCTGACATATCAGTGCCTCTGGGTGGGCTGACCTCGGCAGTAACTATGAATCTCCCGGAATCCAGCACATCCACAAATCCCATCTTACAGCCTCCTGTCATGGCACACTGGCGGTTTGATATCATCCAGTAACTTTAGCATACCCCTGCTTTCCAGGGTCTCGAATATCGTGACCCAGATACATTTTCGTCCCTCTACTTCACAGTCTCCGTCACTGGAGCCGCCGCAGGGTCCATTTACCTGGGATTTGGGACAGCCTGATTTAGGGCATAGTCCCGCATAGATGGCCACATCGCATTCTCCGCACATAACGCACACCCCTTCAAGAGTATCATTTGCAAGGGCGCCGCCAATGGATGTGGTATTAAGGCCGGGCAGTACGGGTTTGCCAGAGATGCGGCCCAGTAATGAAACGCCAGCACCGCAGCTCAGTACCAGAAGTGTGTCGGCCTGTGCAAGTGCAGGATTCTCCTCAATCAACTCATCCCACGACTTGGCGCTGCAGGCATGTTTGACCATTTTGCCGTCAAGCATGTCCAGACCGTGGCTGCTCAGTTGTGCCGCCAGACTGCTGACCTGTGCTTCGCCTCCGGTCTGTATCTTGCGGGCGCATATGCCACAGCCTACCACGCAGATAGTTGAAGCAGGGAACTTTTCCAGCATTGTGAGTATTTCTTCGATTGGTTTGAGGCGTGTAATTATCATGTGCTCATCCGTACCTGTAGTCATTATCCCTGAATCGCTGCAGGGTAGATATTATTAATCCGGATATTATAGGCAGGTTTCTTGCCTGTCCCTCCAGTTTTGAGGCCAGGCGTTTCAACTGTAATTCAGTACCCATGACGATAAGGTCTGTGTTTTCGGTCTCGTGGGATACGGCATCCCTGGGTAGCGCGGCATCACACCCCCGGGATAGTGCTTCCTGTTTAATTATCAGGGCCTCGGTTGTGGTCACATTATTCATCCTCAGCACCCTGAGAACCGTCTTGTCCTTCATCACCCGGGCACCGGTACCCGTGACCCCTATCCTGGCAAAGTAGCCGGGCGCATCTTCCGTATTGACCACGTCCAGCACTTCAATGGAATAACCCGAATCTTCAGCAGATACATTGCGTCCCCTGATGGCTTCTGCCACCCTTACTGCATCAGCAGTATCTGCTACATCATGTGTCCTGATGATATGCGCACCCTTAACGACCGCAATAGCAGTGGCGGCAATGGAACCTATAAGCCTTTCAGTGGCCGGTTTTCCCAGCACTTCGCCTATGAACGATTTCCTGGATATTGCCACAAGTACCGGCTTTTGGAACACCTTCAGGCGTTCTAACTGGTCAAGAGTCTCAAAATCATACATTGGCGCCTTTTCCGGCAACCATTTCCCGATGGCAGGGTCAATGATAATCTTACCAGGCGATATGCCCGCATCCTCGCTTTTACGTATTATCCCATCAAGCGAACGCATCACGGCATCCATGCCTAACGGGTCGCCAGGTATATCTTCCGATGCCATGACCACTATGGGACAGCCGAATTCACTAACAACTTCCACCATTGCCGGGTCCGTGGTCAGGCCGCTCACATCATTGATAATATGTGCCCCCAACTCAAGTGATTCCCGGGCAAGGTCGGCGAACTGCGTGTCCACCGAGATGGGCACATTCACGTTATCCACAAGCAATTCCAGTGCCGGGATAAGTCGCCTGCGTTCTTCTTCTTTTGTGATCTTATCAGCCAGCGGCCAGGTTGAGCGTGCACCCACATCCAGCAGGTCTGCACCTTCGGCCACCATTCGTTCAGCCGTTGCAATCAAGTGTTCGGGCTGGGTCACTGAACCTTTGTAAAATGATTCACTGCTCAGGTTTATAACACCCATCATGCGTACCGGATGCGCATCTCCCACTGCAATAC
>JAKRWB010000200.1 GCA_022353185.1 ANME-2 cluster archaeon
TGGAAATGCTCAACACATCGTGAACACTTTCATTTGAGAAATGAAGGCTCAATACATCGTGAACACTTTTGATATCGACACCCCCTAATGCATCCTTCGTGATGCATCATGGACGCTGAAGAAGAAGAAAGAACAGTTGCCGTAAAACTGTATTTAAAGGGTGAGAAAAGAACAAACATTTGCAAAGACCTGAATCGATCAAAGGGCTGGCTTTCCAAGTGGGTTAATCGATACAAAACTGGTAAAGAGGAGTGGTATAAATCCCACTCAAGGGCACCTAAAAATCCTGGGAAAAAGACCAAGGATGAGATTGAAAATGCTGTTGTAAACGTAAGAAAAACTCTAATGGATGGTGATGAGCACGAATCAAAATATCTTGGTGTGGGCGCTGATGCAATTCAATATAGGATGCACAAACTCGGTTTTCCAGATGATGAGACGCCATCAGTTTCAACGATAACTCGAATTGTGAAGAAGCACAAACTGAAAGTAAATAAGCGTGAGCGATATAAACGAGTCAAATCTAAAAAGAGATACACAATCTTGAATCCAATGCGAATCAATGAGATGCATCAGATAGACTTTGTTGGTCCACGTTTTATCAAGGGATATGGTGCAATTTCCTCACTCAATCTCATCGATGTAGTCAGTAATCAGGTTTACATTGAGCAGAACAATTCTAAAAGTATGGATACTGTAATTGCTTTTCTCATTAAGTATTGGAGTAATAACCCGATTCCAAGATATTTACAGGTTGATAACGGAATGAATTTTATTGGGGACTTTATACACCCGCGCAAATTCAGTCGTTTTACAAGACTTTGCCTTTATGCTGGCATTGAAATTGTTTTTATCGCACCCAGAAGCCCATGGATGAATGGGAGCATTGAGAACTTCAATAAATGGTTTGAAGAAAAGTTCTGGACTAAAGATATCTTCGTAAATCTGGAAGATATGCGCACAAAATCAACACATTTTGTTACCCAGCATAACGATCTTAGTGTCTGGAAAAAGAGAAACAAGAACCTGGAACAGATTGAACCAGTAAAAATGCTAAAAGAGACTGCAGAAATTAATTTGAGCAAATTGCCTTTGACAAATGGGAAGGTGCACTTCATTAGGCGGGTCGATAATGATGGACAGATCAATGTCTTGAACGAAACATTTGGTGTGGGCAAGGAGTTTATCAGTGAATACGTCTGGGCTACGATATGCTTGGGAAAACAAAGGTTAGAGATCTATTATCGAGCACAGGATCAGGATGTTGCTGTGCTAATAAATGAATTTGAATACGATATGAACGAAGATATTAAACCACTTGAATGCGACATTTGGAAGATTTGTTAAATGAGTTCACGATGTATTGA
>JAKRWB010000201.1 GCA_022353185.1 ANME-2 cluster archaeon
GCAATAAATCAGTTCTCAGTGTTAGTGGGCCTTTATTCATATTGTGCATCCTTGCCTGGACCTTTACAACGATGCCTGATAAGTATGTATTAACAATGCCGTTACTGATAATTATTCATATTTTTATGGGCTTTTCCACGGCAGGGGTAACATTGGCTTCAGGAAACATAGGGCTTAAATTGGCGCCAAAAGGACAAGCGACTGCATATCTGGCTGCTAATAGTCTTGTTAATTCCATAAGTGCTGGAATCGCACCAATATTGGGTGGAAGTTTTGTCGACTACTTTACCGGCCGTAAACTTGCCTGGGACATAACCTGGACAAGCCCGAAAGGAGAACTGTTTATTCCAACATTGAATTTTCAGGAATGGGATTTCTTCTTCTTTTTCGCCTTCCTGGTCGGCTTGTATTCTATCCATCGGCTGGCTTTGGTTAAGGAGGAAGGGGAGGTTAAAGAAAAGATCGTCTTATATGAACTTCTTTCTGAAATAAGACGACCAATAAGAAATTTTTCCACTGCAGACGGACTCCAGCAGATGGTTCAATTCCCCTTCTCAATTGTTAGGTCGGCAATTGAAAATGGGAAGGAGAAGAAAAAGGAGAAGAAGAATTTGTAACCTATAATTCTACTGTAAGGATCATTGCGTCTTAACCCGTTACCCCCCTTTGCAGAGCGTGCATGCAGATCATATACTCTTCGTGCAGGTGCCTTCCATACATATACTGGATGCGGATATCGTGAACTTTGCATTTAAGAGCGGGGCTGGCGGTGTGATGCTGGTGGAAGGTACTACTGATGAGCGGTTGGTTGAGCGGTCTAATAATCTGTATAAGGTGCTGAAGAAGGAGACCAGGCAGCATAAGAAGCCTATCAGGTATTCGTATGTAGAGACTGCACATTTTGAGAAGATGGGGAAGTTGTTCAATGTGTTTGCACAAGGGGTGATGGAGTAAAATGGCTGCTTTTTGAACTCAATCCCCTTTAATAACACAAACCAATGCAGTCTTTATATCCCGCTTCTGCTCATTCAACCTGCGCAGGAAATAACCCAGCCAGCCCTTGCCATAAGGGATGTACCCACAGACCTTGTACCCATCCCGAGCCAGTTCCTCTTTCCGTTTATCATGCGCCCCCATTAACATCTGGAATTCGAAATTCCGGGGGTGGTCATTGTTCAATTGAATGGCCAGTTCGATAAGTTCATCATCATGCGTGGCCACTGCGATAAGTTCGAGTCCG
>JAKRWB010000202.1 GCA_022353185.1 ANME-2 cluster archaeon
CAATTTTTTATAAAGAAGTATACGATAACATCAAAAACGCACATCCTGATATGAAAGTGGGAACTGTTTTTGCGTACCATGAATTAAAGGCCAGCAACAATTTTGAGGTGTACGAGACCCTATCACCTATTGGGGATTTTGATGCCTTCACATTATATATTTATAGCCCGGGCTTTACTTTTGACCGGGACCCGGTTGAAATTTATGAACACCTGCAAGAAATTGAAGAGTTGACCGGAGATAGGAACTTTGCCATAGAAGAAGTGGGTTGGAATGCTTATGAAGGGCTGGAGGGAAATGAGGAGGATCAACGGCAAGCTGTATCTTATGCCTTTGATTATCTGGAAGAGGCACCCGATAGGCTTGAGTTCATGACCTGGTTTATACTTTATGATAGCTCAGAGCAAGAGAGCAGAAAAGTTGCCGAATCATTTATAGAACCAGATGATCCAATACTTGAAAATGATAGATTTATGGATCCATTCTCAAACTTTATACGCTATCTGGGGCTTATTGAATCAGATGGAACTCCAAGAGAGGGCTGGACCGAATTTACACAACGTGCGAAGGAATATAGCGAGCAATAAATTCTCAAAATCCATTTCCGATTAACTGCCCTCATATATTTTTCACCCCTTCCCGAAGTAATCCTTCAAAAGCATATCCAGACAGCAAACAATAGCACTATAAATATTGGGAACCAATATTGAGTTAAGGGGGCTTGAAATGATTCTGGACAAAGGACCATGGAATAAGTATATCGATGAAACTGAAGAAAGCCATCGAAAAATATATGGCACAGATATGTTTGATCTGGCCAAACAATATGGAACGCCGTTGTTTGTTTTATTTGAAGACATCATTGTAAATAATTATGAAAAATATCGCCATGCACTTGAAAAAGAGTACAAAGATCATCTCATATGTTATGCAGTCAAAGCAAATACAAGTTATTGTGTCCTGAACCTTTTGTCGAAATTAGGTTCTGGAGCGGATGTTGCTTCAGAATATGAATTGCAGTTGGCCCTCAATGCAGGAATTCCGGTAGAGAAAATACGTGTAAATGGAAATTGCAAGAATGAATCGTATCTGGAGGAATGCATAAAAAAAGGAATACTGATAAATGTTGATCCTGAAGAGGAATTAACCATAATCAATGCAATTGCCTTTGAATTGGGAATTGCTGCTAAAATCAATATAAGATTCGCGGGGTTTCCGGTCAAGCACATTACCTCACGGGCGATCACAACTTCAAGCGACTGGAGTAAGTTTGGAATTGATATAAAACGAGCGAATTCAGTGTTCCGGAAAGTCTTGGAACTGGATATGTTAATTCCTAACGGCTTGATGGTTCATCTTGGATCGCAAATAACTGATATTAGTACCTATTACACGGTTCTTGAGATTCTCATAGATTTATCCAGAGATGCGCAGCGGATTGGATTTGATATAAATGAGATTGATCTTGGGGGGGGTTTAGGCATCCCTTACTTTGAACCTGAGCATTGGAATGCAATTAAAAAGAAGATAAAAAATACACGAAAAGAAAATTATACATGGGCGGATGAATTCATTGGATATGAATATAATGCAGAATCTGATGATATGGAATGGATCGGCGAGGAACTCTCAAGTGCATATGCCCCGGATACTTTCATCCAGAAATTGTTCACTGAAAAATATTCTGCAAACAAGACCTTCAAAGAGAAACTGGAAGAAATCGGATCACCAAGGTTTGTTATAGAACCAGGGAGAAGCATCATAGGAAATGCAGGAGTGACTATTGCAAAGATCGGTCATGTTTCAAACACTCCACGTGGCGAGAACATCGTTCATGTAGATGCAGGCGTTAATTCCCATACGTTTGGGACTGCTGTACCAGAACAATTGCATAGAACATGACTTTCGGCTAAAATCAAAATACGACCCAATTAAATTAGACAAAAATTTGATCGTCTTAATGGACGGGTGATTG
>JAKRWB010000203.1 GCA_022353185.1 ANME-2 cluster archaeon
CAGCATAGTGATTTAGTTTTAACAATATTTCTGGAAGTTTCAATTTAGGCACTTTTCAGGTACTTTTCCGACAATCTCAAGAGATCTATAATTAGAGAGTCGATATTTCAAAGGCTTTCCAGAGTGGGGTGCATCGTATAATTTGTTCATTTTTTGCAGCAATTCTTTCATCAACACTTTATTTTTCTTCTTAACAGTCTCAATCTGCTTTTTGAAAATCTTGGTGTATTTCAGAGAATATACCATCAGATCACTCCAAAAACAAATTGCACAAATCATCTTCCGACTTAATTTCGAAGACCTTCCCCTCTCTTATATCATTTTCACTTTCATTTATCTGTTTCATTAAATCCTCATCACTCAAAATTTCTATGGTTTCTATCAAAGATTCCATCTCACCAATCAGATCTTCAAAGTCTTCTTTGCGTAACACTATGTTTCCTTTCACCTCTTTTATTCTTACAACACTTACCATTTTATTACCTCAACTTATAAATGGTTCAATAAATATTAATGTCTTTCCGTATTATAAAAAAGAAATTAAATTTGCTCTGGACGAAGCAGAAAAACAACCAGAAGGCACAATTTTTCTAATTCCACTCAAGCTGGAAGAGTGCGATGTTCCTGAAAGGTTGCAACGCTGGCATTGAGTCAATTTATTTGAAGAAAAAGGCTACGAACGATTAATGAGTTCACTGCGTTTTTGCGCTGGAACAATAACCCCTGGTAGCGACCCAAAGACAAACATGATACAAAGACCTGAAGAAGTAACATATGTAGAAAAAAACGAGACCTTCATCAATACTATAGATATGGAGTTTGTGCTAATACAACCAGGGGAGTTATTATGGGGTCACCTGTAAATGAAATAGGTAGAGTCAATAATGAAGGACCCGTTCATCATGTGACGATATCTAAAGCCTTTTACCTGAGCAAGTACGTAGTTACACAGAAACAGTGGCATGAAGTTATGGGGGACAATCCATCTCACTTCAAAGGTGATGACCTGCCAGTTGAGAATGTTTCATGGGACAATGTACAGGAATTTATAAAAAAGCTCAATAAGAAAGAAAATACACATAAATACCGTTTACCCTCAGAGGCAGAATGGGAATATGCAGCCAGAGCAGGAACCACTACACGATATTCCTTTGGTGATGATGATTCAAAACTGGGAGAATATGCATGGTATAGTGAAAACTCGGGTAATAAGACACATCCGGTCGGCAAGAAAGGGGCAAATCCGTGGGGATTGTACGACGTGCATGGGAATGTATGGGAATGGGTGCAGGATGAATGGCATTATACTTATAACGGTGCTCCTGATGATGGTAGTGTCTGGGAGGATGGAAGTAGTGCTAGCCGGGTGTTTCGTGGTGGCGGCTGGTTCAGCGTTGCCGGGGACTGCAGGTCGGCCCGCCTCGGTCCAGGCGACCGCTCCCACAGCCTCGGTTTTCGCCTTCTTCAGGAAGCGTAACCCCTTTCTATTTAATCACTTTACCACTTACAACTCGTTGCAAAGCTAACAAGATGGCGAAGCCAGATGGCTGGGCGTGCGCAAGCCGCACAACCGATGTGTATAATTACCAGCCCGAAGGGCAGGTGCAAAAATAGTGTATAAATCTAAAAAAAAAAATAACTGAAGGATGATTATTAAAAATCAGCCCTCAACCATACATTAATGACTCGATGCTGCATACCGCTCGGCAATCAGCGCCCGGGTCAGCCTGAACTGGACCTTATGCTTGTCCCAGTCATACTTAGCGCCCAAAAACTTAATGAGCCGCTTCTTGGAAGCACCTGTCAATTCGTTCGCTTCCATCAACTCATTCACAAACGCCTTTTCCTGTTCCTTATCAAGCTCAACCATTTATACCGCCTCCGTGGAAACAATAGTAGTCCATCCGGTCGCCACAGGTAATTTCTTAGCAGTCAGGATAAGCCCATCAGGCATATCCTCAACCCTGTAACGCATATTCACAGTACCCGCATCCGAGGTCAGTGCGATCATACCGCCCTTGCTAAGGCCCAGCTTATTGACCGTGTTCATATTGACCATCACAAAGTCGTTATCATCGGACTGGTCGAACCACATGAACGGATTGTACAGATATATCAGGTTGCCCTTTTTCTCCTCAAAAGGCCCGATATCCAAGACTTCACAGGCAAGTTCCTTGTATTTGGGCTTTGTAAATTTCTGGACAATACTTTCAAGCACCTTATTATGGAGTTCCTGGTAATCCATAGCCGCACCGCCCAGGTTCTGGCTCAGAGCAGACATCGCATCAATACCCGTAGTACTCTCACCGGAATTGTTCAGGAGCTGTCCTTCCACATTCATAAAACTGCCCGCCTTTGCACACAAAGGTTCAGTAGCTATCACGATGCTGGCCATTTTATTCACAGGACTATCCCTGGAAGTGATCACTATCAGGTTATCCAGCTTCTTCAAAGTCTCAGCCGCAACATCGCTATTTGGCATCAGCTCGACCGGATCGCTATCAAGAGTTACCAGCGTCTTTATACTGCCTTCATTGATACCGTCCATGATCTCAGGAATGCCTTTTTGTCCTGTACCTTTGCACAGCAGGTCAACACCCGTAGCATTCACAAAAGGTTTCATGAACAGTATCTTAGCCTGTGTCTTCAATGCCAGGTTCAACATCCGCTTAACCCATCCCGGGTCAGTATTGGGATGCACATCTGCTATAATGACAGACTTGCTGTCCAGTCCCAGTTCACTCTCATACTTATCCGGATCGATATACCTGTTCTCATCTGCAAGATGCAGATCTTTCCAGCCAACAGATACCACAGATGCCCCATTCTTCTTAGCAGCCAGTATTCGCCTGACCAGCAGGGGATACTGCACATAAGGGTCAACGAACAGTGCGATCCTGCCCGCACTCTCAATATCATCGAATGTAATACCCACACCAACTGTAGGATGGCATTCCGTAGGAAGTTGTGAATACACGCCCATTCCGGTATTGACTACAGTTTTCAGCGCGTCAGCAACCTTGCTAAAGGCCAGGGATTCTTCATTTGTAGTATTCCCGACACCAAGCATAGTAACGTCCGCACCCTTTAAGCGATCAGATGCAGCCTTGATGGCATCCTCGACACTCACTTCCTTTCCATCCACCATACTGGTAGCTTTTGAGTAATGTTGGTGCAGCTTCATCCCGAACCTGCACAGTTTGCCCAGGTTCGCAGGACTACTCTTCATGAAATCAACATCGAGTGCGCCCTCTTCATCTTCCCTGATATACAGGCCGCAACCCATATTACATCCAGGGCACACGGTCTGGTAAACATTTCCTATCATTTTAATATCACCTCGAAGAACGGTGGAACATCATCAACATTCATCCCTGGCGTATACTCACGCTTGCGCTGCGTGGGAATAGCAAACCTGCTTTGCAGAAGAGTTATTGGAATATCGGAAGGACACACATCACTGCACTGCCCGCATGCAATGCAACTATCAGACAAGTGCAGCAGCCGTATCATGTGGTACATGCTCATCTTGTAATTGTCAACAAGGGACTGGAACATAGTACACTTGGAATCCTCGCCACAGGCACAAACCGGACATACCTCCTTGCACGCCCCGCAGTCTATACAATCTGCCATCTGCTCCATGTAATATTGCATGCGCTCTTCATCTGGTATCTCAGGGAATATCTCCTTTTCTAAGGTGCTGCCAAGATTAACCATGACATCGTTCACTTTTGCCCTTATCGCAATCGCCTTATCACTGGCTGGTTCCACTTTGATTCGCCCCGCCTCAATAGCGTTCTCAAGAAGTTTTACACCCTTATCGTTCATCACCTGACAGAATGTTGCACTGCCTGCCAGATCACCGATCACACCCCAGTTACCACATGCAAGATCTGCATTCACAGGTATCTTAAGTGTACAGAAGCGACAGCTTTCACGCCTTCCGAATCCGGCTTCTTCCAGTTCATCTATGGCTATAGCCTTCTCTTCACCGTTCTTAGTCTTAAATATCAATTTACCCTTTTCGATATCTTCACCAACCACATCTTCAGGGTCAATATCATACATTGCAACAAGCATCTTTTTGGTAGTCACCGGATGCATACTGCCACCGCAGTTCAATCCCACGACATAGGTATTATCCAGGTCGATCATACCACGCTTGGCCTGTTCAATAACAGCCTGTGCATCACATGGTTTAGCAGGCATTGCAACATTACGGCCCATCGCATACTTGGCCAGGTTCACAGGCACCGAATGCAGACTGCCCGTAGATGCTAACACCTCATCCACATCATCAGTGATTATAGGCACAGCTTCAAACTCATTGATATGTTTCATTACCACTACATTTTCGACCAGTCCCTTCTCCAGGGCTGCAGCCAGTACGGCAGTTACCAGACCACCGGAAGCACCGCGCTTGCGGACATTTTCGTCAGTGGCATATCCTACCAGCATATCTCCTACGTTAACCATCTTACTTCACCCCCGCAGGTTTAAGCGGACTGGGTCCCAGTTCCTTTACCTTTGCCGTAACATCAGTTATGAAATTGGCAAACCTCTCGCCTTCACTGGCAGATATCCAGTTCAGATGCAGCCTATCGGGCTCCAGGCCCAGTTGCTGTAACATTTCTTCCAAAAACTTATACCTCACTTCGGTCTTCTCATTGCCATTAACATAATGGCAGTCTCCGATGTGACATCCTGTTACCAGTACCGCATCCGCACCCTCCAAAAAGGCATTGAACACATGCAAGGGATCTATCCTGCCCGAGCACATGACCTTGATAACCCTAGTAGATGCAGGCTGTTGGAACCTGCCCATACCTGCCGTATCCGCACCGCCGTAACTACACCAGTTACAGCAAAACGCCACGATCTTTGGAGTCCAATCATTTTCTGTCATCATCACACCTCCCCGTAAGCAAACACATTCTTAACCTGTGCCAGCAGCTGTTCATTCTTGAAATGACTCTGCTCCAAAGCACCTGTGGGACATGCTGCCATACATGTACCGCAACCCTTGCACAGGGCTGTAAGGATCTTCAACTTATCATTTTCAATTGATAATGCCTGGAATGGACACATAGGTACACAAACGCCACAACCCACACAGATATCCTCATCCACTTTAGCAGTAATACCCTCGGTCAGAGCCTTGCCCTGTGCCAGGAACCGTGTTGCACGGGCCGCACATGCACTGCCCTGGGAAATGGAATATGGAATATCCTTGGGTCCCTGGGTCATACCACCGATAAAGATACCGTCCAGAGTAGTGTCAACCGGTTTCAACTTTGGATGTGCTTCCATCATGAACCCGTCCGCAGCCTTACTTACCTTCAGGATCTGTCGCACTGTCTCAGTACTCTCCGGAGCCACCGCACCTACACTAAGTACCATCAGGTCAAGTTCCAGGTTCACGATCTCATTGGTCAGGGTATCCTCTATCCTGGCAATAATATTATGATCCTCATTCTCGGTAACCTCTGCAGGTCTGCCTCTTATGAATCTGATACCCATATCCCTTGCCCTGTTATAGAACTCCTCATACATCCTGAAAGGTGTTCTCATATCCATATACATAATATATACTTCTGTTTCAGGATATTTTTCCTTGAGCAACTGGGCATTCTTCAGGGAAGCCATACAACAGAAACTTGAACAGTATATGTTGGAGTTCTTGTCCCTGCTTCCAACACACTGTACAAACCCTATTCTCTTTGGTGGCTTGACATCACTTGGTCGCACTACTTTACCCATTGTAGGTCCGCTGGCATTGATGAGGCGTTCAAACTCCATAGTGGTTATCACATTATCATACAAACCGAAACCAAATTCGTTCTTTGGTTCAGGATCGTACACATCAAAACCCGCAGTTACTATAATAACACCCACATCAAGTTCAGAGAAGGTTTCCTTCTGATCCATATCAATAGCACCGCGCTCACATGCTTTTATGCACGCACCACAGTCAATGCAAATTGTTTTATCCACCAGTGCCCGCAATGGCACTGCCTGAGGGAATGGGGTATAGATGGCTTTTCTGGTACCTATCCCTTCATTGAACTCAATATATGGCACTTCAACAGGGCACTTTTCTGTACACAGGCCGCATCCGGTACACTCATCTATATTGAGATACCGTGGCTTATGCTTCACCTTTACCTTGAAGTTACCTACATATCCGTCCACTTCCACCACTTCAGAGTAGCTCATTATTTCGACATTCTTATTCCTGGCCACTTCCACCATTTTTGGACCAAGAATACAGATACTGCAATCATTGGTCGGGAACGTCTTGTCAAGCTGAGCCATCTTGCCGCCGATTGAAGGTCCCTGTTCCACCAGATATACCTGGAATCCCATATCGCCAATATCCATGGCTGCCTGCATACCTGTAACACCAGCGCCTATAACCAGCGCTGCACCTGTCACTGGCACTTCGCTTGACTGTAAAGGCTCCAGTAATGTAGCTCTTGCCACACCCATACGGACAAGCTCTTTTGCCTTTTTAGTAGCGTCCTCTTTCTCCCACATGTGTATCCAGCTGCAGTGCTCCCTGATGTTCACGAACTCGAACAGGTATTGATTCAGTCCTGCTTCCTCTACACATGCCCTGAAAATGGGTTCGTGGGTCTTAGGCGTACATGACGCCACAAGCACACGGTTCAGATTCATATCCTTGATGGCATTCTTTATCTCTGCCTGTCCCGCATCACTGCATGTATATTTGTTAACCACGGACGTGACCACATTTGGAAGAGTGGAAATATAATCTGCCACAGCATGACAGTCCACTGCACCTGCGATGTTCACACCGCATTCACAGATGAAAGCTCCAATTCTTACTTCCTCTGCTTCTTGATTTGTTATTGCTTCTTGTTTCGTCATGTTATTCCTCCTTCGCTTTTTCCTTTAGAGGATTAGGCCCTAAAGCCCTTATCTTTTCTACAAAATCAGTAATAGTCTCCTGGAATTTTTTACCCTCGGCTGCTGAAACCCACTCCAGTTTGAGCCTGTCCTTCAGACCAAGGTGTTCCAATGCATCTACGATTTCCTTCATCCTCTCATCAGTGTGGATATTACCTTCGATATAGTGGCAGTCGCCTATATGGCAACCTGTTACCAATATACCGTCAGTGCCTTCCTTTAAAGCTTCCAGTATATGTATCGGTTCCACCCTGCTGCTACACATCACCCGTATGATACGGTTGTTTGTGGGATACTGCAATCGTGATACACCTGCAAGATCAGCACCAGCGTAACTGCACCAGTTACAGCAGAATGTTAATATATCAGGTTCGAAATCGCTCATTTATATCCCCTCCCCATAAGCTTTTATTACAGCCATTATCTGTGGTGTTGTGAAATGTCTTGCAGTTATTGCACCGGTCGGACATTCAGCTGCACAGCATCCGCATCCTTTGCACACTACCGGGTTGATCTCGCTCTTCTTTGTGATATATACGATCTCCTCAGTTTCGACCGTGACCTCTTTGAGTTCAGGTGCTTTATACGGACATACCAGGGTACATCGGCCGCAACCAATGCACAACTCGGGGTCAACCACTGAAACATTTCCTATAGTCTCAAGGAAATCCCTTGAAAGGATAGTACATGCACGGGATGCAGCAGCCGATGCCTGGCTGACAGATTCATCCACCAGTTTCGGTGCCTGTGATGTCCCGGCTAAAAACACTCCGTCAGTGGCACATTCCACTGGTCGCAATTTAATATGCGCTTCAAGGAAGAACTTGTTAGCATCCAGCGTTACTTTAAACATCGGTGCGAGCAGTTCATTTGTTTCAGGAGTTACCATAGGTGCACTTAAAACCATCAGGTCGTAATTGATCTCGAAATCCATATTCATCAGGTGATCGAATATACGCACTGTTTTTTCGCTCACTACTGGTTCATTGTCCTCAGTATAGCGCATGAATATCACACCCAGTTCCCTGGCTTTTGTATATAGCTCCTCCCAGACCCCGTAGGTCCTGATATCCCGGTATAATATAGTGATATTTCTATCAGGATCGGATTCTTTGAGCCGGATGGCATTCTTCACAGCAACAGTACAGCAGGCCCTTGAACAGTAAGGTCTAACGTCATTTCGCCCGCCGGCACACTGTATGATCACTACGTTCTTAGCATCCACACCCTCATCCAGTCTCTGTTCAAGCTGGCTCTGGGTTATGATATTCGAATATTCGCCGTATGAGAAGTAACCTTCAGGCTCAAGTTCATTGGCGCCGGTAGCAATAATAGCTACACCGAATTCAATATCTTCATCAACATTCGCACCTTTGATGTGACCCTTGAAATTACCCATAGAACCTTCCTGTTCGGTCAGTTCAGTTTCTTTGTGCACAGTAATATTCTGGTTGGATTCTACTTTCTGTATTATGGGTTCCAGTACTTCCTTAGTAGTGCGTCCGTCCTGGAGATGTGTGAACTTACGCAACATTCCTCCCAGCTCAGACTCTTTCTCAAGAAGCGTCACTTTGAAATCTTTTTCAGCAATATCAAGTGCAGCAGTCATACCTGCGATACCTCCGCCGAGCACAAGAGCGTTATTGTTGAACTCAATTTTCTGCTGGTACAAGGGCTGTAGCAAGTTGGCTCTTGAAACACTCATCCTGACAATATCCTTGGCTTTTTTTGTCGCTTCTTCTTTATTGTTCTGGTGAACCCAGCTGCAATGTTCCCTGATATTTGCCAGCTCGAACAAATAAGGGTTAAGTCCGGCTTCCATCAGTGTTTCCCTGAATAACGGCTCATGGGTTCTTGGCGTGCATGATGCAACTACCATATGGTTCAGGTTATGCTCTTTTACCAGATCCGCAATACCTGCAAGACTATCCGTACTGCAGGCATATACTTCCTCTTTTGCGAACGCAACATGCGGCAGAGTCTTTGCATACTCTACTACATCAGGTACATCTACTATATTGCCAATGTTTATCCCGCAGCGGCATACTACTACACCGGTTCTGATCTCATCACCCATACCCCTCTCAGGCGGGTACTTTTTCTCAGTTACCAGAGTTCCTCTTACACTGGATAACAACGATGATGCTTTACTGGCAGCACCACTGGCATCTGCCACAGTGTCTGGTATGTCCTTTGGAGCCTGCATGGCACCGCAAACGAAAATACCAGGTTTTGACGTCTCCAATGGACTATCGATCTTTGTCTTGACAAATTCGTTATCATCCATCTCCACGCCTGCTATCTGCGCCAGGTTCTTACTGCTTTTAGAAGGTGTAAGTCCGATAGACAATACGATCATATCAAACTCTTCGCGTTTGATCCCGCTGCCATCCTCTGTCTCATATTTTAATGAGATATTATTTGTCACAGGGTCAACTTCCACCCCTGACGGCCGGCTGTTGATAAAGCGTATTCCTTTCTCATTCTTGGCCTTCTGGTAGAATTCCTCGAATCCCTTACCAAAAGCCCGTACATCAATATTAAAAATAGTAGTCTCAAGATTTGGATCGTGTTCCATAGCCACCATAGCTTCCTTGGTAGCATACATACAGCAAACACTGCTGCAGGTATTGCGGCCGATCTCAGGACTGCGCGAACCTATACACTGTATCCAGGCTATCTTCTTTGGATGCGTGCCGTCGGCGAGCGTCACATGACCTTCAAAGGGTCCTGATGAGCTCAGTTGCCTCTCAAATTCCAGGGATGTAACAACATTAGGATGGTCGATCCTGTACTGCTCCAGGTTTGAAGCATCGTAGGGTTCAAACCCTGTATTCAGGATAATACTTCCCACATTGATGTCTACCTCTTTGTCCGTATCCTCAAAGTTGATAGCATCGTTCTCGCATGTTTTCTGGCAGTTGCCGCATTTACCCTTGGTCAGATATATACAGTGTTCCGCATCAATGGTATATACTCTCGGTACTGCCTGCGGGAATGCCAGGTAGATGGCTTTTCTGTTATTCTGGCCTTCATTGTATTCATCAGGCACTTTAGCAGGACATTTAGCGACACACAACTCACAAGCAGTGCATTTTTCCGGATCCACGTATGTGGCCTTTTTCTTCACAGTTACTGTGAAATCACCCGGTTCACCTGTAATTCTTGTAATCTCACTGTAGGTCAAGAGTTCAATATTAGGATGGCGGGCCACTTCAGCCAGTTTTGGAGACAACGTACACATCGAACAGTCCAGTGTAGGGAATGTCTTATCCAGCTGGGCCATCTTGCCTCCGATACTTGTACTGCTCTCAATCAAATAAACCTTCAATCCGCTGCTTGCCAGATCAATGGCACTCTGGATTCCAGCTATTCCTCCGCCAGCAATAGCCACAGCACCCACTAATTTACTCATTTGTACCACCTCTGATTCTCTCAATCTTTTTATTGAATTCTTCATTTATTATCAGATTCTGGTTAATACCCAGTTCCTCGGGTGTATAACCCATAGCAAGTCCCAGAAGCTGCGAATAGTGGAGCACAGGTATATCATATGCCTTATCGAATTTCTTTTTGATCTCTGTCTGGCCCACATCAAGTTGCAGGTGACAGAATGGACATGCATCTACTATACAGTCGACTCCGGCTGCTTTCATATGCTCAAGTTTATTGATAGCCATCTGGAGCGAAGTTTCAATTACAGCAGTACGTGCACCTCCACCTGCTCCGCAGCATGCCATCTTGTCCTCATAGTCCACGCTGGTAGCCCCTGTTGCTTCTACAAGTTCATCAAAGAACCTGGGGTTCTCTACACTTCCAAGATGCCTCTCTTTACTTGGTTTGACCAGATGGCATCCATAGTGAAGTGCAACATTGAGGTCCATAGGGATGGTAACTGCTGCTTTGATCTTTTCAGCTCCCACTTCTTTGGAAAGGTACTCGATAATGTGGCGCACTTCGATTGTACCTTTAAATTCATGTCCGATCTCCTTCAGTATCTTATTAACTTCTTCTTTGAGTTTCGGATCTTCTTTCATGATATTGTTGGCATCGACCAGCGATCCAAAACACCCGTTGCAGACAGTCAGGATATCGAGTCCCATCTCTTCCGACAGCGTTACATTCCTGGATGCCATTGACAGCCATGTGATCTTGTCAAATGACCTGAACACACCAGGAGCCGGACAGCAGGAAGCACCTTTAAGGTCTACCAGTTCAGTGCCCAGTTTTTCAAGTGTCTTTATAGTAGCAGCTTCTATGCCAGGATATCGGTTGGGTGCAATACAACCCAGGAAGAATGATAATTTACTCATGATGTTTCCTCCTTATCAGCAACAAGTTTATCAAAACCAGTAATTTTCAACAGTTTTTGAACCTCGCCCAGAGCGTCCTCGAACTTATGCACAGTAGGCGGAGTATCATCCAGTCCTACGTCCTTGCGCTTCTCTTTAGCTTCGTCATTAATTGGAACTGCATGTCCCAACTTAATCACCAACTGGCTTACCTTCCTGTGATTATCATGCATGATACCATTTTGGATCGCAATGGTCCTGATCTTTAGCAGGGTATCCACATTCTTCACACCCTGGGGACACCTCTCCTGACACTTGTAACATGTAGTGCAGTACCAGAGATAAGGGCTGTTCAACAGGGCATCCTTCATGCCAAGGTTTGCCATACGCAGGAACTTACGGATATTGTATTCGGGTTCCTGTTCGGCCATAGGACATCCGGAAGTACATCCTGTACAGTTAAAGCACAGGGCAATTTTATCGGCATCTGGTTCCTTGAATACTTCATCCCTGAAAGACTGGTCGAAATCAGATGTTTTAATAATATCACTCATATTACTTCCCTCCCATCTGCTCGGCAAGGAACACTGTAAGGTCCTTAATATCGTAATCGTACTTCTCGACCGATTCCTGTTCATTCTTCATGCAGTTCAGGTGGGCCAGGCACTTGGGACAGGTAGTAATAAGTACCTGTGCATCCACGTCCCTTGCCTCGTCAAGCCGGGCCTTTCTCAGGGCCTTGCTCTTATCATTACAATTCATCATTGAACTTACACCGCAACACCAGGCATTGTTCTTGTTGTGTTTCATTTCCACTACTTCACTGCCTGCATTGGCAAGTGCTTCCCTGGGTGCATCGTATTCACCCATATGCCTACCCAGCCTGCACGCATCATGGTATGTCACCCTGATTCCTGAATCGATACCCAGATCGGCATCTTTCAAGACCTGACTGATATGAACAACCTCTATGGGCAGGTCATAGTCCTGGCTCAATGTGCGGTAACATTCCGCACATGATGTGACCAGCTTTTCAATACCACTATCTTTTATGATCCTGGTATTCTGTTCTTTTAGTTTCTCGAAAGTTCCTTTGTCCCCTTGCCAGAGCTGGTCATGCCCACAGCATTTCATCTGCATAAGTTTGGGGTCCTGGTCTATACTTTTTAGTAATTTCATTGATGATTCTGAAATTGCTTTGAAATCCACATCCAGATCGAAGAACATATCATGAAAATCGAGACAACCGGGATAATAACCGATCTTTGAATCGCTGTTTCCTGCCTCTTCGAGGCTGGTTTTGCTCTCTTCCATATCTGTCATAATATCGGTTAATAAGGTGAAGACTCCCTTGTGAACTAATTCACCACCTTCCTTGCCAACCCTTTCTTCCTTTACAAATTCAGGATAGTCAACGCCCTGCGGGCAGCTGTCATAACAGAGACCGCAAGTCAGGCAATTCCAGATATCATCTGAATCTATACCGTATACGTTGCTCTTGTAAATGGTGCTTCTCGGGGCGGTTTTGACAACCCTCCTGACCGGACAAATGGCAGTACATTTTCCACATTGATAACAAAGTTGAATATTAGACGACGTTTCACTCACCTACCTATTAGATTCTCACTTTAATTATGCTTATTAAGCATTTCGTTTTAAATATATGGTTCAAATAAAGATGCATTAGTGCTAAGCATGATGTTTCACGGAAATGAAATTTAAAGATTATTGCTAATCCGGACAATTTTCATTCACCATAGCTATTATTAAAATTCTGTTATTTCCGCACTTTATTAAATGATCTTTAATAAGAGTCATTTTTAGAGTCATTATTATTACCGGGCATATGTTATTTTTCTAATATATAGACATATAGCATTTACTTTATAATAGCATTACAATTATATTTATGATTTATTCCGGAAATACTGGATTACCGAGACTTTTTATTATTTTCTGGAACGGTTTATAACCACAGAGGGCACGGAGAACACAGAGGAAACAATAACTCTCTGTGTTCTCTGTGTTCTCTGGGGTTGATCTTCTTTGCCATGATTCATTTATCATACTTGACCAGAATAAATTAAAAAGTCTCGAAATTACATACCAAAACTATAAAATCAAGTTAGGTTCAAGATACAAATAATGTCAATTTCCATAGGACTGGCGGGAAAACCAAATTCGGGGAAGAGTACCTTTTTCAAAGCTGCTACACTTGCAAACGTAGAGATTGCCAATCATCCATTTACCACAATTGATGCAAACCATGGTATCACCTATGTCAGGACATTGTGTCCATGCAAAAAGCTGGGAAAACCCTGCGGGCAGTGCCAGGATGGTGTCAGGTATGTACCGGTTGCGGTTATTGATGTGGCCGGCCTCGTACCAGATGCCCATAAGGGCAGAGGATTAGGTAATGCGTTTCTGGACAACCTGAGGCAGGCCAATGCAATCATTCATGTAATCGATGTATCAGGTGGTACCGATATTGAAGGAAACCCGGTGGGCATAGGCCAGCATGACCCGCTTGAGGATATCGAGTTTTTGGAACATGAAATAACCATGTGGATGTTCGGCATCCTGAAGCGCAACTGGGACCGCTTGTCCCGCAGGATACAGGCTGAAAATCTCAAACTTGAACAGGTAATATCTGACCAGCTGCAGGGTGCGGGTATAAGTGTATATCATGCAAGGTTAGCACTGGCCAAAACGCCCATGTCTGATAATCCTGCAAAATGGACCGATGATGAGATGATAGCGCTATCAGATGCACTGAGGCTGGCGAGCAAGCCATTGATGATTGCAGCCAACAAGATGGATGTGGCCCCGCCCGAACTGCTGGAGAGGCTCATGTCTGCGGACAGGATAGTGGTACCCACATCTGCGGCAGCCGAACTGGCATTGCGCATGGCTGCAAAGAGTGATGCCATAGCATACCGGCCCGGTGATAAAGAGTTCGTGATGAATGATGGACTCAGTGATGCACAGAAGGCAGGACTGGACAAGATCAAGATGCTGCTAGATGAAAATGGTAGTACTGGCATCCAGGAATGTATCAACACTGCAGTGTTGCAACTGCTTGACCAGGTGGTGGCCTACCCGGTTGAGGACGAGAACAAGTTCACGGATAAAAAGGGCAGAGTACTGCCTGATGCCTATCTTATGAAAAGCGGTTCCACAGCCCATGACCTGGCATATCTGGTGCATACAGATATCGGGGAAGGATTCCTATATGCTGTAGATGCAAAAACCAAGATGCGTCTTGGTGAAAAGCATGAAGTTGAAGATGGTGATGTGATTAAGATAGTTTCTACAAAGTAATTTTATATAGAAGACCAAGATGGGGGGAATAGTATATTGTAACTATTCTATATCCATCTCTTCGGTTTTGTTATCTTCAACCAGTTTTTCTATCTTTTGCCTGGCAGTTTCCAGTTTTGATGAACACAGGCGGGTAAGTGCTATACCCTGCTCGAATAGTGCAAGGCTCTCATCCAGGGACCGGTCGCCTTCTTCTATCTTCCTGGTTATATCTTCCAGTTCTGCCAGTGCGCCTTCTAAATTGATGTCATTTTTATCATTATCTGCGTTCAATTTTGTTCCTCCGTATCGGTTACTTTGCAGTATATTTTCCCGTCAATTACTCGCATCTCCAACGCATCTCCTTTTTTTGCATCTCTAATACTCCTGACCAACCTGCCATCATGCATTACGATGGTGTACCCACGCTTCAATGTATTTAGCGGACTAATAGCATTGAGTTTATCCACGCACGATTCCAGGTGTTTGTTGTGCAGTTCAAGTTCCCGGTCCATGGTGAGAGCAAGGCGCGTTCCCAGTTCGTCCACACGCTGGATATGCTGGTTCAATGTACCCATCAGGCGCCGGGCATCTACACGATTTTCGAGATGCAAAAGATGATTAATGTGATGAGAGACCAGACCGGAGATGGATGATATGAGATGCGACCGGGCCGTATCTACCCTGACCATCACTTCATTCCGGTCTGGTACTACCAGTTCAGCAGCAGCTGAAGGGGTTGGTGCCCGGATGTCTGCTGTCAGATCTGCCACGGTAAAATCGGTCTCATGCCCTATTGCAGATACCACAGGAATCTTTGAATCATAGATCGCCCGGGCAACCTGCTCGCTGTTAAATGGCCACAGGTCTTCAAGGGAACCTCCGCCCCTGGCAAGGATAATAACGTCAATGTCCATACTGTTCAGGCGCTTAATGGAATTGACTATACTCTCCACGGCATTATCACCCTGGACCACAGTAGGGGACAGCAGTATATCCACCGGGAATCTACGCCTGGTCACGTTAATAATATCATGTAATACGGCCCCGGTAGGAGATGTTGCTACTCCAATGCGTCTGGGAAATTGTGGTAATGTCTTCTTGTGCTCGGCATCGAATAATCCCTGGGCAGACAGTTTTTTCTTTAATTTCTCCAGTGCTATGTGCAGTTCCCCGATACCGTCGGGCCTGAGGGCCGTGACCACAAGCTGGTAACTCCCCCGGACCTCGTACACATCTATGTCGCCCCGGGCAAGCAATTTCATACCCACTTCAGGCTGGAAGGTCAGGGTGCGGCAGTTGTTCCTGAACATCACGCAGTTTAGCTGGGAGCGGCTATCTTTCAGGGTGAAGTACTTGTGTCCCGAACTGTGATTGGTAAGGTTCGATATCTCACCCTGCACCCATATATTTCGAAGGTGGGGGTCACCGCTTAACATATCGTGGATATAGTGGTTGAGTTCACCAACTGAACATATGTCGGTTTTTTCAGGGCCAGACTGGAAATCGAGCAAATTCACATACTATAATTGACAGGATATAGTATGAGGTTTTTGATAGGAGAGTGAAAGTAATCTGTAGACCTATCAGTAGCTGTTTACAAACGAGTCCAGTGTCATCATTCCTTCCATTTCATCTTCCCTTATCGTTGAGGCATGGAAAACAGAACTGTGCACCATTATAGGTGCATTTGTGCGCACAGCAAGGGAGATGCAGTCACTGGGTCTTGCATCTATTTCAATAGTAGTATCATCGTAGTTCAGGATGAGCCTGGCATAATATATACCATCCTTGATCTCATCAATGAACACGCTGGAGATATTGGCATCCAGCCTCTCGAGAATCGAGGTAATGAGGTCATGTGTCATAGGCCTGGGCGTAATCGAGTTGTTGGCAGCTGAGTTTATGGATACCCCTTCAGACATCCCCACATAGATGGGCATTATCCCCCCTTCATCATTTGAGATTATGACAACCGGGGTCAAACCGTGCAGTGTATTGGTCATGTACACACCCATTACATACACTGGAATGAAATCATTCATGGTATGTTATTGGAAGATGTGTATTAAAAAGCTTTAGGGCGCAGATGGTAGAAGGTAGAAGGTAGAAGGTAGAAGGTAGAAGGTAGAAGGTAGATAGTTACCGTCCCTGGCGGAACAGTTCCATACCTTTTGCCGTGTTATTTAGCAGTTGCTGTGCCATGTCCTGGGTAGGCCATGAACCCAGGCCGCAATCAGGTCCGGCATATTTGATGCTGTCTCCGAACATTCTGTAAATACTGGTTAGCCTGCCCGCTATGACATCTGGTGTTTCCATCCGGGTGACCACTTCTGTTATTCTGTCAGGTTCCTTCCAGACATTGGTGTTGTATTTTTCGTTGAGGGCGGCAGTCAGGCCGAATATATCTGTGCGGGCTATACCCACTCTGAGGAAAGTATCAGATGTGGTAAGGTCTGAGCGGTCGACGAGTTCAAGATATGAGGGATTTGCTGCTGATTCCACTCCTATGACGTTAATGGATGGGACTTCGCACACCAGTTTGTAATTTAGGGGCGAATGCAGGTGTATTTCGGTGTCTATGCCGTGGTTTTGGGCGGTCTGGCCTGCTATGGTGAGTGCTTTTATTGTATCTTCATCGGCGTGCATTATCTGTGGATTTATACCAATACTGGGTTCGTCAATGGATACTGTAACTACTTCAAGGTCGTCAGAGTGGCTGATTGCATTCTTAACAAACCTGTCAATGCTTCTTGCTATTGTCAGCAATACGTCGCTGTATGATGTGCCGCCGAACTCTTGTTGGTATAGCTCTAAAGGTCCTGTGGCGCACACTCGAATCTTTAGGGCTTCGCCGTGCCGGGCCCTGTACTCACCTGCCAGGGTGGTAATGGCTTCCATTTCCAGGATTTTTGCATCGGATTCCCTGACCAGTAGGGGCTCTTCTGTACGTTTGGGGTCGTTTATGATGTTCAGGAACTGCTTGTTCATGTCCTGGAACTGGGGGTAGGTGGGGACTTCCACACCTGCTTCTATCTTCTGCTGCATTGAAAGGACGATTGTCCGGAACAGGAGTTCGTCTTCTTGCCTGGAAGCAGCTGCTTGTGCTATCCAATCCCTCGTGATGTCAGGGGGGAGAGGATAACTGCCGATGTCGTCAAAGGTAATATCAGGGGTCATATGGAACAATAATGATGCCACATAATAATAATACTTTTTGGAGTAACAGTCACAATAGTCAATATGTATTGATTTATGTATCATAGATTTAGAAAAATCACTTGATCTTAATCGTTATACTCCACAGCTCTGCTGCGACTGGAACAAAGCATGGTCAATGCAACCTCAGTCGCCTGAGCCAGGAGATACCACCCAACTCTCATGGGGGGGCTTCATTCAGCCAAAACAACATCAATATTCACAAAAACCCAATCTTCGCGCCGTTCGCACCCTATGCAGCGAGCCAAAAAGCAATTCCCCAATTCCCCTCTTACCCCCCACACTGCTCCAGTTCCCCAACAGTCAGTAGCACCGGAACATCCCCTCCTTCGCACATCATTACACGCCCGGGCCAGCAGATGCGGCTCAATGGACGCCTCCTCAAGAATATCAGGTTGGGAAAACACCCCCCTGGTGCCGGCATCCATCAATATCGCCCCATCCTTCATCACAATGGTCCTGCTTGCATATTCTGCCACCACGCCCATGTCGTGACTTATCAGGATTATCGTTTTTCCTGCTTTGTTCAACATCTTCATCCGGGCCAGGAACTTGTTCAGGTGTCCCCTGTCCTGCTTGGTGGTGGGTTCGTCCAGCACGATGATATGACAGTATGGAAACCACAGCCAGCCTTTGCCTCTGGCTCCGGCTCAGTGAGTGCGGGTGACGGTTGCGGTATTCTTAGAGGCCATCATTTCCAGGGCCAGGTCTACCCCAAAATCGCCATATACAGGCCAGTGACTTTTTCTGGTGTATATCGGTGATAGCAGGATTGCTGTTTCTTGCATTCAGTTTTTGCAGTCATATGCAAGTTGTTCCTATATTAGTCTCATCATCGGAACTAAATAATATAATATACAATGAAATAAAAATAATTTCTTAATATTCTCTCCCAATAGTACCCCCTATGATAACCCAAAAACAAGTTTTTGAGTTTTTACTTGAAAAACAAGAAATCAATGGTGGATATACTGGAAATGATTTAACGGTATTGGCCGAACAATTAAATGTCACATCACGAGGCATCCGAAAGCGATTATCTATATGGGTAAAAAATAACAAAGAATTCTCACAATTCATTTACCTTGGAAAAGAAAAACCCTCAATAACTCTCTTTGAGTTCTTCAAAATTGAACAGGAACTCACAACAAACCCAATTCAGGTAAAGAAAATAATCTATG
>JAKRWB010000204.1 GCA_022353185.1 ANME-2 cluster archaeon
GTTGTGCATCATGTGCTGGCGGGGTGATGTATAAATCTTTAGTAACAAACTAGGTCGCGATTCTATGCTATTTCCCACCTGTAATGCGCTCAATCCCTTGGCCTGGGTGTACCTCCATATTTTGCCAAACCATCCCCAAAAACTATATACTAATATGCATTAGTACTAATCATGATTAGGAAATTTATCGGGCGGCAGAAAGAGCTCTCACTGCTGGAAGACGAATGGAACAAAACCAATGGCCGGTTAATAATACTTTACGGACGACGGCGGATAGGCAAGACCCGGCTCATTACTGAATTCACATCTGGTAAGAACGGGATATTCTATTTTGGTGAAGATACTTCACCTTACATCCAGATGAAACGGCTGCAGGAAAAAATCGCAGAATTCACCAGGGACGAAGTACTGAGAAACCTTGACATAAAAGATTGGGACCAGCTTTTTGGCTATCTTACCAAAAACTGCCCAACAGAGAGGTTTTACCTGGTAATAGATGAATTTTCATACCTCATAAAAAGTGACAAAAGTATTCTCAGCACCCTGCAAAAGTATTGGGACACCGCATTATCCTCAGCAAATATTTTCATCATCCTTTCAGGCTCCATGCTCGGCCTTATGAGTGAAATGGTTCTGTCCTATGCGTCCCCCCTTTATGGAAGACGAAGCAGGGACATACTCCTAGAAGGACTTACCTTCTCGGACTCAAAAGAATTTCTCAATATGCCATTTCAGGAAACTCTTGAAACATACATGATACTTGGAGGAGTGCCAGAATATCTCCTTAAAGCCTCGGAATACACAGATATTACAAACTTTGTAGAAAAAGAGTTCCTAGATAAGTTCGGTTATTTCTACAGAGAACCTTATTTTATAATCTCACAGGAATTCAAGGAACTCAAAACCTACCATTCCATACTCAATTCCATAGCCTTTGGTAACACAAAACCCACAGATATAGCTAATTTTGTTGGTATAGATGCACGCAAGATCTACCCATATCTTGAAAACCTAATACGCCTCGGATTCATTGAACGGCGGGTATCTATTCATGGAAACCGGAAAAAAGGGATATACCTGATAAAAGACCCGGTCTTTGACTTCTGGTTCAACTTTGTTTCTAAATATAAAGAAGAAATTGAAAAAGGCGTATTAAAACTCAAAAATGATGAGATGTCCAGATTTTTCGGGAAAAGGTTCGAGATTTTTGTTGAACAGGAGATAATCCACCACCTTATCCCGGATTTCCAAAAAACAGGCCGGTGGTGGCACAAAGGTGAAGAAATCGATATACTGGCATTGAATGAAGTGAAAAAAGAAATCGCTTTTTTAGAATGCAAATGGCAAGAAGTGGACCCAAAAAAGTCTGAACATATTATTGCTGAGATTAAACGCAAAGCTGCCCTGGTAAAATGGCACAACGGTGAACGCAGCGAACTTTATGGTATTATCGGGAAAAAAATCAATAGTAAAGAAAAGCTAAGGGAGAGGGGATACCTGGTTTTTGACCTTGAAGATTTTATGTCCTTAAATAATTTTGATGTTAAAGGTTAAGGCGACCTGGATTTTGCACTCACCCAACCACCCTGAACCCCAGCCGTTCATAGAAACTCATACTCTCGGGCTTGGAATCCACAGTAAGATACCGGCAGCCTATTATCTCGGACACTGACAGGGCCAGCCCGATAGCAGCCAGAACCAGGAACCTACCAAAACCCTTCCTCTCACAAGTTTCCTCAACCGCTAGTCTGGCAATCTTAATACTCGGGTATTTACGGTAGGGATAGCCGTCTATACTATCATTTTCATTGATGGCCTGAACCTCGATAGTATCGGCAACAATAGTGAAAAAACCTGTAATACTCTTACCCAGACAGCAAAGATATGTCCTGCATATCATTTCGTCCTGGTCATCCAGAGCATCATTGATCAAAAAGTCGTTAAGTTCAGCATTTGTGGACGTAAAAGAAATGACATCGTACCTTTTTGTCAAAGGCACAATAGAAGGTTTAACCGCAGAAAATGGTTCGGACTCCATTAGTGTTTAAAATTGCATTTGTATATCTGCTTTGCTTCCTTGAACATGTCCACCTGTTCCCTGGTCACCTTTGGATTTTTCTTATCAATCCAGAACTGTTTGGCATCTTCGTCCTTCAGTATCAATCCAAACTCAATGGGTTTTGCCATATTTTCTCAATTTAAAGAGTTCTTTTATTGTATTTACAGTATGACTATATGCGAGACCGTTACATTACATGTTGGTACTATCAAAATAACCGCAGATAACCGCAGATAAACGCGGATACGCTGCCTGAAAATCTGTGTTCATCTGTGTTCATCTGTGGTTTCATAATATTCACCAACACGAATTGAAACGGTCTCCTATATACTTCAGAAATATCCGGGCGTCAGGGAGGATTTTCTTATTGTGATATAATGTCTGCTCATTTACTATTTCAGCAACATCATTTCTTCAATTCACCTGACTAACATACCTGCTCACGAAAACCCGGCCCATTGCATTTCTTTTTATCAATAAAGACCCTGAGGAAAACATCCTCATGTATGTCTGCTTTAATGATGGGAGTACTCCCCATCAAGTCATTGGTATTTCCAACCAGCGGTGCGCCCATACCCCACCCCCTGCCCGGGACGGAGCCACTCCTGATGCAATACAGGCTATAATGCCAAAAGCGGTTCAATAATCATATCATGCCCC
>JAKRWB010000205.1 GCA_022353185.1 ANME-2 cluster archaeon
TTATTACAAAGAATTCCAAGGTTACCAAGGAAATGGAGAGCATTCCAGAGTCGGATTTCAAGGAGAAATTCAGGGATAAGGAGAAAATCACGGAGACTGAGATTACACTCAAGGGTATTCCCTTCAGAGCTGGTGTAATTCTGAACGAGAACGGAAAACGATATGGGTTCAGGACTACTATTCCGAAAGAAAATATTTCTGATATCAAGGTTATCGCTAGCTTTATACCGGCTAGGTGGCGACAGGAGAACAAGTTCGAAGAGTTGAAGAATGGAGAAGATGTGGATAAGATCGCAAGGTATGAGTTCATAGCTGCCCCAAATATACATCTTCAGAATAAGTACGATGAATTGCTGATCCAACTTCAAAAAGTAGGGGAAAGAAGGGTGAAGAAAGGGGGAGAACTGGAGACTTTAAGGGAACAATACGAGAAAAAGAAACAAACTTATGAAAAGAGATTGGGGACAAAGGATGAACAGTTGGTTAATCTCGAAAAACGTCTCCGCAAAGCTGGTGAGAGAATTGTTTTCGAAAGACGATTGAAGATAAAAATGAATGAAAGGGATGATATTATACAGTACTATTCGGTTGCATTATCAAAGATTGGGGACAAAATTAATGATGTAACTGAAAGATTGAAGAAGGACAATATCAGTAAAGAAAATATGGCGGAGGAATTGAAGAATATTGACCTTGATGCCGAATTCTTCCGATTAAATAATGCGTCTACGACTTTCAATATTGCTGTTAAGGAGGCGGTCGCTAATGCGAATTCCGAATTGACAAAATTGATATCTTCTGATGGTCAACCTATGAAAGTGAATCGTGCGAAGAAAATTCTTTATAAGCTTCCAGGGGAGATAACGATGGATTCTTCAACTAAAACTGTGGTACTTTCGAGCATTCGAAATGAAGCACAACGAATGAGAATTGAATCTCTTTGTGACTGGATGAATGAAAAACAGGTTATAGATACAGATGGTAAGAAGTTGATTTTTAAGGTAGAAAACACATAATCTAATATTGCAAGATAAGTGCTGTTTCAGAAATCCCTAATAAATGATTTAAATCCCTTATTCTATAATCGTTATCAAACTGTGCATGAAAAAGAATTGGAGAGGCTCGCAGAAGATCTTAAACTTCTAGAATAAATATGAATTCGTGCAATTCCCCAATATGATAATTTGATATTTCTGTTGAATGTGTCGGGCGTGGATTGCGCCTGAATATAGTATAAAATGGCAATAATCATATAGCGATTAAGAATCCCGAGCATCCGCCTCGATGCCTCGGACAGAGCGAAGCGTCGTCCGGGGTCGTTGACGGCGTGCCTTGAAGCATAAAAGAGAAAGACAAACAAATAGGACATTGGAGATATGAAAAGTATGTCCCACCATGGGTTAAAATCCACCCGACCGGGTCTGCTCCCGGACGAAGAGAATAGGAAGTGCGGTGCTGCAAAGTACTGTGCGGAGTTCCTTAGTATCGGCAACCACAGCCCGAAGCGCAAGCGAACGCAAGGTATAACTTAAAAAGGAAAGCCAGACCAATGCAGCCCGAATTGCACCTCGGGAGAGCACACACATATATCCTCTATCAGGCATACGTGAATAGTCGGACGAACTCATAGTAGCGATGATGGTTGATCCAATGATGTACTTCAACCTGTGCCGCAGAGGGCGACGGTATGAAGATAAAACTTGACTCCCCGTAGGTTTATGGTGTAAACATTCATCTTCATAGCTAATAATGTTTCAGATAACGGAAATATTTATTTGTGATTAGTTATATAAGTATATATAACAATAGAAGAGATAAAGAAATGAGGTAAGAAAATGGCGGTAAGCAGGGAGGTGAATATACTTCACTATCCACAATTGGATACTGTTCTTATGGTTGAAGAAACTATAAAAGAGCATAGTGGTGAATATAAGAAAAAATCTCTCTGGGAGCACTTACCGAAGAAGATGATGTATCAGACCTATAGTGTTACAATAAATTATCTTCTGGATTCTAGCAAGATAGCGATTGATAACGAAGGTAAGATTTGTTGGATATGGAATCCTGAGCTTGTAAGGAGATATCTTTCGGATTCTTCCTTGGCTGTAAGGTGATTTATTGGAATCCCGTGTAGTTTTTGTCGATTCCAAGTTAAAAGAGGCATTTGATAAATTAAAGGATACCCGTACTGAGGATAAGAATTTTTATATGTGGCTCAATCGTGCTTTTGATGATTTATCTAATGATCCATTCTGCGGCATTCAGATTCCGAAGAAACAAATACCGAAGATTTACATCAAGAAATATGGTATAGATAATTTATGGAAATATAACTTTCCGAATGCATGGCGTTTGATATATTCTGTAGCTCGTGATGAAATCATAGTTGTCACAATCATTCTTGAATGGATGAATCATAAAGAATATGAAAAGCGTTTCAATTATTAAATTCAGATATTTTGTTTCTCCATAAACCTTTCCCGCAAAAATCCTTAACTTTCCGTTCGTACCTGATCGGTGCTCACTCCAGGCTTATCATCCACGCACAACAGGTTCATATACGCCCCCTCGTTTGGTAGCTCGGTCGCTTTGCCCCCCGGAACCAGAGAGTAAAATGCTGGATAACTTCACCCTCGGCAACCTAAGTCTGTTGCTCACCACCCCATGAACCCCCTTCTACAATAATGTTTAAATCTATGCAGTACTCATCTCACATGAGCAACAGAACAACGTATATTCGCATATTCGCATATTCGCATTCCGTTAAACGAAATTCGTCCCCTTCAATAAATACACGTCCATCCTCATCTGTCCGCGTTTACATCAACATCCGACCTCCAGCCTGCAGATGCCTCGCAATTCATTGCGGGGTGACGTGGATGGGGCGAAATGTAATTGCATATCTTAATTACTTTGTTTTGAAAATCGTAATATATTCCGACTTTATACACAGATTTCCGACTTTATACACAGATTTCTGACTTTTTACACAGAATGTACGTTATACACAAAGCCCAACACACAACAAATTATTTATATTGACAAGTAGTTTGAAGGCCACGCATATATCAGAGCATACAGCATATTTTATGTGAAATGCATGTGAAATGCATAAATAAGTGTTAATGTGGTTTTCATTTCCAATTAACAAAACCGTAGGGATTACAACATCCTATGGCACATGGGCATACCATGCCTGAACGCAGCAAAACTGCGTGAGTCAGGCCACCTCGTTGGTGGTCATACGGAGGAACAATAGTGAGTAAAAAGATAAAAAAGACAAATCTGCGCTTATCAGGTCTTATCAACGACCTCAAAACCGCATCCAGAGAGAATGACGTAAAAATCTGGCGGGATATTGCAATTCGCCTGTCACGTCCGACCAGAAATTACACAGAAATGAACCTGAGCAAGATAAACAGGCATACCCGTGAGGATGAAACTATCATAGTACCGGGAAAAGTGCTGGCATCAGGTACCCTCGAACATAAGGTGAATGTGGTTGCACTGGGTTTTAGTGAGTCTGCCAAAGAAAAGATTGTCGAAAAAGGAGGCTCATGCCTCACTATCGAGCAGCTTGTTAAGGAAAATCCCAGCGGCTCGAATGTAAGGATCATGCAGTGAGGTGCAGTGAAATGACAGTTATTAATGCAGATGGGATGATACTGGGACGGCTTGCCAGTATACTGGCAAAAAGATTGCTTGCAGGTGAAGAGATTTATATAATAAATGCCGAGAAAATTGTAATTTCCGGCGATAAGGTAACTACTTTTACTGAATATAAACAGTCGGTGGACCGCGGAAACCGGGAATTCGGCCCGTATTACCCAAAGCGACCAGACCATATAGTAAAAAGGACCATCCGGGGCATGTTGCCGTATAAGAGAGCACGAGGCCGGGATGCTATGTCAAGACTCAAAACCTACATAGGAGTGCCTGAGGAATTAAGCCGTGAAGAGGCTGTATCTGTTGAAGGGGCAAATATGAATCGGTTGAGTTCGGTAAAATATATAAGGCTGGAAGAACTCAGCAGGAAACTGGGAGCCAATTTATAATCTGGAGGAAATTAAATGGTCAAGATTATCAACACATCCGGAAAGAAAAAGACCGCCATTGCCAGAGCTACAATTAAGGATGGCATCGGCCGTGTAAGGATCAATAAAAAGCCTCTGGAAATATTTAAACCTGACCTGGTAAGGCTTAAGATGACGGAACCCTTAACCTTAGCAGGGGACAAGATAACTTCAAAGGTAGACATTGACGTGAATGTAAAAGGCGGCGGTATCATGGGACAGGCAGATGCTGTCAGGACCGCAATCGGTAAAGGTCTTGTTGAATGGAGCGGTGACCTGGCACTGAAGGATATTATGCTCGGTTATGACAGGAATCTGCTGGTTAACGATTCAAGGCAGAAAGAAACTAAAAAGTTTGGCGGACCTGGCGCAAGAGCCAAGACCCAAAAATCATATAGATGAGTCAATAAGATGATACCTGTACGATGTTTCACCTGTGGAAAGGTCATTTCCAGCCTTTGGGAAGATTTCGAGAAGCGTATAGCTGAGTTGGAAGAACCTGGTAAAGTGTTGGATGATCTGGGCGTTGAAAGATATTGCTGTCGTAGGATGCTGCTAACCCACATCAAACTGCTGGATGCCTTTGCACCATATCAGTAGGGGTTGTAGGGTAGCCTGGACCATCCTGCGGCGTTCGGGACGCCGTAACCTGAGTTCAAATCTCAGCAACCCCACTTCACTCTATCAATGATGCCCACAAGGCACTACTGGTAAAATGAAAATAATATCATGTATCGGATTGGAACCATTCCCGGAGGGACTCCGGGAGCACAAGTATTGAATGTAGACAAATATTAGCTGGATTAATTTTAGCTGGACGTATAAATACTTGTTAGTTTAGCGGTCACAAGGCCGTATTGTTTTTGAGGTGAAATTGTTGAATACTAATAAATTAACCCGTTATGAGCGTGCGAGAATTATCGGCGCACGGGCACTGCAAATATCAATGGGAGCACCTGTGCTTCTGGAAGATGATTCTGGCGAACCCATCGATATCGCATTCAGAGAACTGGAACGGGGTGTCATCCCGGTCACGATCAAAAGGTTGACCGAGGTAAAAACAGCATAAAAACAAATTATATTGATTCAAAGGTGAAGTGAATGGAAATTGAAAATGAAACAGAAAAAGAAAGTGAAAGTGAAATAAAAGATGCAGGTTACGAATCCATTATCCCCCTGGACGAATTCCTCGCTGCAGGTATCCACATCGGAACCCAGCAAAAAACAAAGGATATGATGAAATTCGTCTACAGGGTCAGGACAGATGGACTTTATGTGCTGGATATACAGGCCACCGACCAGAGGATACGGCTGGCTGCAGCAATGCTTGCAAAATATGACCCAGCAAAGATATTGATCGTTTCTGCCAGGCAATATGGACATCATCCTGTTAAGATGTTTGCCAAATCCATGGGTGCAAAAGCCATGATAGGCAGGTTCATACCAGGAACGCTTACCAACCCTATTCTGGATATATTCTTTGAACCGGATGTTGTAATGGTGACTGACCCACATGGGGATAACCAGTTGGTAAAAGAAGCCGTCAGTATAGGAATTCCGGTAATTGGTCTTTGTGATACTAACAACTCCACTTCAAACGTGGACCTTGTGATACCCACAAACAATAAAGGACGAAAAGCTCTTTCCCTGGTTTACTGGCTGCTGGCAAAGAAGACCACAGAGATAAAGGGTATTCCGTTCAACCTGAATCTGGAAGATTTTGAGACCGAATTATAAATGAGAGTGTCTAATATCCCATGTTAAGGTGGTAGAGGATTTGAGACGTTTGGCAGTAGCAGGCCAGTTCTATCCTGGCACACAAAAGGAGTTGAAACGCGAACTTAATAGATGTTTTGCTGCAATTGTGAACCAATCCAGGGAAGTGATAGGGGCCGTGGTGCCTCATGCAGGATATACATATTCAGGACCCACTGCAGCTCATGTGTATGCTGCCCTGCCACAGGCTGATACGTATGTGATTCTTGGTCCCAACCATACAGGTGTTGGTTCACTGGTGGCTGTCTCACAGGAGACCTGGGAAACACCACTGGATGAAGTGCCTGTTGATAAAGAATTTGTAAAAAAACTTGCAGGAGGTATTATTGACCTTGATGAGAACGCACACAGATATGAACATTCCATCGAAGTGCAGTTACCATTCCTGCAGTACCGTTTTTCTCACAAGTTCGAGATAGTACCCATTTGCATGGGAATGCAGGATGAACAGACAGCGATGGAAATTGGTAACCAGCTGGCACAAGTAATCAGGGATAGCAATAAAAAAGTGGTTATCATTGCCTCCAGTGATTTCAGTCATTATGTACCTGACAAAGTGGCCAGGGATACTGATAATTATCTTATTGAATCCGTACTTGCCCTGGATGTGGACGAATTTTATACCCGTCTGGCAGAAAGGAATGCATCAGCATGCGGGTACGGCCCCATCACTGCTATGCTTGTAGCATCAGCACAACTTGGTGCAACCGGTGGAACCCTGCTGGATTATTCGACCAGCGGGGACGTGACCGGGGACACTTCGGCTGTTGTGGGATATGCGGGCATAATTGTTGAATGATTTAGATGTTGGGGACATTGATATGACGATGACCACCTGTAGTGCACCTGGTAAAATATACTTCTTTGGCGAACATGCCGTAGTATATGGTGAGCAGGCTACTGCATGTGCTGTGGATATCCGCACCAGGGTGACTGTACGTCCTGATGTTGAACATATTATTAATTCCAGTATTGGTATCACAGGACTGGATATGCACAAGCATCCTTATGTGACCCGGTGTATCAGGGAAATGGAACAGTTCATCCCTGACGGGGTCAGGATAGATATATCATCCGAACTCCCTGTTGGTTCAGGACTGGGGTCGTCGGCAGCGGTGACCATTGCCACTTTGCATGCTTTGAGCATCCAGTTCGATACTGGCCATTCACTTGACGATATCGCGGCAATGGGTCACGAGATTGAACGCACGGTGCAGGGTGCTGCCAGTCCAACCGATACTTTCGCATCTACTATGGGCGGTGTGATCACCATACCTGGTCGAAAGCGGCTTAATCTGCCTGAATGCCCCATTGTTATTGGTTATACGGGCAAGTTCTCGTCCACCAGTGAACTGGTGGCGAATGTAGGCGAACTCAAGAAAAAATACCCACAGATCATTGAACCGGTTATCAGTACCATTGGCAGACTTTCCTATGAGGGTGAAGCAGCTATCGAGGGACAGGACTACCAGGCACTGGGACACCTTATGAATATTAATCATGGACTGCTGGACACCCTGGGTGTGGGTTCACCTGAACTATCACGTTTAGTATGGGCCAGCCGAGATGCAGGTGCATGGGGTGCCAAGACCACAGGTGCGGGTGGAGGCGGGTGCATGGTTGCTATCACCGACCGGCCTGATGAAGTGGCTGCTGCCATAACATCTGCTGGCGGACAGGCTATAATCACGAATGCTACTCCTTATGGAGTGAAAGTAGAATGAACAGACCCATTGTGCTAAAGATTGGCGGCAGTATTATTACTGACAAATCCAGTGCCGTCCCGAAAGCATTGCCAGGTACAATTGAGCGCATAGCCAAAGAAGTGGCCGGGGCAAGTGTAAGCAATCCCCTCATACTGGTACATGGTGCAGGTTCTTTCGGGCATTCTCTTGCCAAACAGTTTAAACTCAAAGAACAATTCGATGCCAAAGGGTTAATTGAAACTCATCGAAGTGTCAAGTCCCTGAATGCAATGGTCGTGGATGCTTTAGTTTCAGCCGGGGTACCGGCATTGCCGGTGCATCCATTGAGCTGTGCTATGCTTAAGCAGGGACGCATCAGTGATATGCAGACTGCTCCCATATATGAAATGCTAAATCGCGGCCTGGTGCCGGTGTTGCATGGTGATGTGGCAATGGATTCTATGCGGGGGGCGGACATTTTGAGCGGTGACCAGATAGTGCCCTATGTTGCCCGGAAAATGGGTGCTGAACGTATCGGCATTGGTAGCAACATTGACGGAGTGCTTGACAATGAGGGACAGAACATCCCAGTAGTTACACCGGCCACCTTTGATGGGATACGTAAATATATAGGCGGCTCATCCCACACCGATGTTACCGGTGGTATGTTGGGCAAGGTGCAGGAGCTGGTAGAACTGGCAGGTATGTCAGGCATCAGCAGCAGGATATTTGATGCATCGGCAGCCGGAAGTATTACCCGGTTTTTACAAGGGGAGACAATGGGTACACTTATACAAAAGAATAAGTGAATCCTTTACAATTATGGTATAGAAAAATGAGTACATCAAACAGAAAAATCGAACACCTTGACCTGTGTGCTAACCAGGATGTTGAAAGCCACAGGGACGAGCATAACCTCAGGCGCACCGGATTTGATGATATCACAATGGTGCACAATGCCCTGCCCGGAATCAACATTAAAGAAATTGACACTTCAACGGAACTGCTTGGATATAAACTGGCATTTCCGTTATTGATAGCCTCCATGACAGGAGGTCATCCTGAAACAAGACAGGTGAATGAATCCCTTGCAATTGCAGCACAGGAGATGGGTATTGGTATGGGCGTGGGCAGCCAGAGGGCTGCACTTGAAGACCCTGACCTGGAAGATTCATTCAGAGTGGTCAGGGACGCAGCACCGGATGCGTTCGTGTTCGGGAACCTGGGTGTTGCCCAGCTAAAAGAGTTCGGGGTAGAAGGTGTCCGGCAAGCAGTGGACATGATAGATGCCAATGCAATGGCCATACACCTGAATTTCATGCAGGAAGCCATACAGCCTGAAGGCGATACCGATGCCACAGGGGGACTTGAACTTATCGAAGAGGTTTGTAAAAAACTCAAGATACCGGTAATCATGAAAGAGACTGGGGCAGGCGTCAGTCGTGAAGTCGCCCAGAAACTGTGCAATGCAGGTGTGTCTGCTATAGATGTAGGTGGTATGGGGGGTACCAGCTGGGCAGGTGTCGAAGTTTACCGGGCACAAAAGAAAAATGAGCTCATAGGTGAACACTTAGGCAACCTGTTCTGGGATTGGGGTATTCCAACAGCTGTGAGCATAATTGAAAGTAATATATCAGTGCCAGTGATAGCTGCGGGCGGTACACGTACCGGCCTGGATATGGCTAAATCGCTAGCAATAGGAGCTAGTGCATGTGCTACTGCACTTCCACTGGTAAGACCTGCAATGAATGGATC
>JAKRWB010000206.1 GCA_022353185.1 ANME-2 cluster archaeon
GGAAATTTGGATTCATCAGAACGGTCGGTTCAGAGCATTGGCACTGGGAATACCGGCCTCATTCTGTGGAAGGGGAAAAGCATATTACTTGGGGCGATTGGTTCTTTGAGGTTAAAACTGCATTTTTTTAAACAATCTGCGACCAAAATGTCAAGTACAATAAAGACATTTCATGTATTATTAGTAATATATTAATTAACTATAGGGGGTTAAAATCATAACTACAAACAACCGTCTCACAGAAGTATTTGAATCATCTGAAGAAATACCGTTTGATGATTCCTCTAAATTCATTCTATTCAGTGACGTCCACAGAGGAGACAATAGCTGGGCAGATGACTTTGCCCAGAATCAAAATCTCTTTTTCCATGCATTGAACTCCTATTTTGACGAGGGATTCACCTATATAGAACTGGGAGATGGAGATGAGCTATGGGAAAATGCATCATTTGAAGTTATAAGAAAAGCACATTCTGACGTATTCTGGAAAATGAGCCAATTCCATGATGAAAATCGGTTTTATTTCATATGGGGGAACCACAACAGAAAGTGGAAAAATCCAAAAGATGTTGAAAAGCACCTTTACCAATATTATGATGAACGTGAAAAGTGCAATAAACCACTTTTTGAAGGTATTAAAGTACATGAAGGATTGATCCTCAAGCATCAGGTCACAGGCAATAAGATATTCTTAACTCATGGACATCAAGTAGATCTATTAAATGATACATATTGGTGGATCGGGCGATTTGTAGTGAGGAATATTTGGAAATATCTCCAAATGCTTGGGGCCAGAGACCCCACAAGTATGGTAAAGAACTCCAAAAGACGACAACAAGTTGAAAAAGACCTCATTCAATGGGCTAATACTCATGAACCGGCTGTAATTGCAGGGCATACCCACCGGCCAGAATTTCCTGGTAAAGACAATTCATGTTATTTTAATACCGGAAGTTGTGTACATCCTCGTTTTATCACTGGTATAGAAATCGAAAATGGAGAAATTGCATTAGTAAAATGGTTCATCAATGTAAAACCTGATGGAGGATTTTTATTTATTGATAAAGAGGTAAAAGCCGGTCCAAATAAAATACAGGATATTTTATAGGTTAAATAACCTCAATAGTGACACTGGCCAGGATGGGGCGGTGGTTTTCGGTAACAAATCCCGGGCAGAAGTCGATAAGGAGTTTAAATACAGATTCAGATTCTGGCAACAGTAAAACTTTAGGGAATGATAGAAATGAAATTAGAAGAGATTCGGATACAATATGAGAAGAAACTGATGAATAAGGCAAATGTAGTGGGTGTGATGACTGCCCGCAAATAAAGTCGGAGGTATGATTATATCACAAAAACTATATCATTTCCACACAGATATGGCGAAGGTATTCACTGATTAAATCCAAGTTTTTATGTGTAATATGTACTTTTAATCATACATGCAGTTAGGTGGAACAGTTCATGACCCCTTACACGGGCACGTACATATCAGCCAGCTGGAATCAATGCTTATTTCCACACGTGAGGTGCAACGTCTGCGCCGCATCCAGCAATTAGGGCTGGCCGATATTGCATTTCCTGGAGCAAACCACACCCGGTATGAGCACAGCATTGGCACCATGCACGTGGCAAATATGATGGGTCACGCCCTGGGTCTGGAAGAACGGGATATCCAGAAGGTCAGGATTGCCGGGCTGCTGCATGATGTGGGACATTCTGCATTCTCCCATTCAGTTGAAGCTGTACTTGCAAGGAACCCGAGTCTTATGCCAGTGATTGATGGTGAGCGGTTTTCAAGCCATGAAATGTTTACCAGTTATATTATAAAGAACAATTTTCCAAAATATGATAATATCGCCAATGAGGTCACTACCGTTTTCGGTGTTGATGCCTGTGAGTTCTTTTCAGAGATATCTGCAATGGCCATCGGCAATATTAAGGGAAACCACAAACCATATCTTGCACAGATAATATCAGGAGACATCGATGCGGACCGCATAGACTTTCTAGTGCGCGATTCATACCACACAGGTGTATCCCTTGGTTTGATAGATGTGGAGCAAATCGTGGACAGCCTCACCCTCCATGACGGACGGGTGGTGCTGGGCGGCCACGATAGTTATAGTGAGGATATGGCACTGGCAGCAGCCGAATCCATGCTCATTGCACGTTCACACCATTATTCTGCCATCATCCACAATCCTGTTACCCAGAGTGTGCGTGCCATGCTGCTAAGGGCACTGGAAGATACCCTGGATAACATGGAAGACAAAAATGAGACAATGCTTGCGATATCTGAATTCTTTACAATTTTCAATGATGGGGATCTGCTGGATTTCATCAAACAGCATGGTCCTGCTTCTGCCAATAACCTTCTTTTACGCATTCGCGAAGGAAGGATATGCCGTACTGCACTGCGGTTCAACCACCAATCACTTAAACCGGGCATTAGAATGGCGCTATCAACCATTGCACGATATGGCGCTGCTAAGAAGATGTTCGAACAAGAACTTACCCGGCGTCTTGAACATCATTACGAAACGCCTGTGTTGATAGACCTATCAGTTGCAAGAGGGGTCCCAAAGAGTATCCGCATCATAAAAGGTAACGATGAACATTTTATATATGATGAATCTGCCCTTGCCAACGGCCTGGTGCGCTCAATCTCGCGCCAGATATCACTGTGTATATTCTCAAATGACGGCAAGGCAGAACTAGAAATGGATGTTTCTGAGATATTAGAAAGGATAGAAGAACTTTCTCCTGACCTTTTACGATATATCAGGAACGAGAAGTACCTGAACATTGAAGGGGTAATGCTGATTTTCTATTGTCTTCACACCCTGTTCTCACAAAAAGATAACTTGAAAGTGTTAATACCACGAATCAGGAACATCAGTTGCATGTATCAGCTTGTTGAAGGGTTTGCAAAAAATAAACGGCTTGAAAACCTGCTGGATTACAGGTTCCATGACAGGTATGGTTTTCCTTATTCAGATAGTCTGTTCGAGGATATCCAGAAACTTGTTGCAATGGGTCTTGTGGATGAAGACCTGCGTTATTATGACAAGAACGGGCATTGGGCCCAAAGGTATGAATATGTGCTCACCGCAGAAGGCGTAGACTACGGGAAAAATATTGCTAAGTATTATAGTAAGGAGATGGAACATATCACAGATTACCTGACCAGGCACAAACACGGAATACCAAGGGATATGGTAAGTATTAACAATATTAGATATTACAGGTGATATTAATTCCAGAGTATTGTAAATACATAATAAATAAATATTAATAAATATATACTAATCGCATGTTCAATTGAATATCTAATTAAATTCCTGCAATAAATATAAATCAAATAAATACATGGTAGTGAAATTGTGGAATCATTTGGACTATTAATATCTAATCTTACATATGCCAGGTCTACCCTAGCTGCTTTTAGTATTGTGTGGGTTGTGTTTTTGCTATATTTGCTCAGACTCATACAAACAAGAAAAAATCTTCATGCTCAGATGGAATTATTGAAAAACATGGAGAATTAAAATTTTTGGTACAATACCATGAGAAAAAAAGATAAGATTACAATGTCAGTTGTTGCCATTGTACTGGTTGCTATTGTAGGTATGTGGGGACTGGATTTTCAATCAGAATATTATACAGTATCCCAGATAAAAAATAATGCCTCAGAATATATTGGTCAGGCTGTTGAGATAACTGGTGATGTTAAACAGGACACGCTTAAGATTGAATCCGAAGACACGTATTTTAAACTTACCGATGGTGTTTATGATATAGAGGTATTTTACCATGGTGAAAGACCACAGGCACTGGCAAATGGTGCTCAAGTATCTGTCAGGGGAATATTAGTATCCGCAGATAGAGTGGACGCAAATTTCCTGGTGATGGGCTGCCCATCTAAATACGGGATAGATTAATCGATGTGCAATAAAGGGACGTAGGGAGCCATGAGAGTATACGACAAATCATACATTAAAATAAATGCCATTACCGAGAACGATAAGGTGCAGCTGGTGCCTGAGGGTACGCTGTCTCCGGTAGCAAAACCTATCATAAAACGTATAAATAAGATGTTCCTAGAGGAGAAACCCATATTAGTAGATGATGAAAAAATCATATTCTCATCATGGGCACCTCCTGTTCCCAGCACCGCTTTCGACCGTTTGATATCGGCACAGATATCGGCCGTGCTGAAAAAACGCGTTCCAGACCAGTCATCTATCGGCATTACCATGCGGTGTCCCAACAAGTGCATCCACTGCGGGGCTGCTGATATCATTGCAGACCCCGAACTCTCGCTGGAAGAGGTCAACCGGGTGGTGGACGAATCTATCGATCTTGGCTCGTATCTCATCTCCTTTGACGGTGGCGAGCCTTTACTCAGGAAAGACCTGCCAGATATGATAAGACACGTGGACAAGACAAAGGCTATCGCAACTAGTTTCACATCTGGTTACGGGCTTACCCAGGATAAGGCAAAAGAATTGAAGGATGCAGGATTGTATGCTATTAGAGTAAGTATCGACAGCCCCCGCAAGGAAGAACATGAGCGGGTGAGGGGTCGGAGCGGTTCATACGAGGATGCCATGAACGGCATTACCAACGCCATTGATGCAGGTTTGCTTACAGATATGTTCGTGGTGGTGTCACCAGATAATATAGATGAACTTGACGATTTCTATGCCCTTGCCGAATCCAAGGGTATGCACGAAATGTCTTTATATGAGATTATCGCAGTGGGGCGGTGGCTTCACCATGAAGATGAGACCATCGGTACCAATGATGTGGACAGGCTGGGCAGGTTCCAGAAGGAGAAGAACAAGCTCACTGATGGACCCCGTATTACTGCATTCCCGTACTTCATGGGGCCTGATATGTTCGGCTGCTTTGCAGGCCGCAGGTGGGTACACATAACATCTGCAGGGGATGTGCTGCCCTGTGCCTATACACCTATTAAATTCGGTAATATCAGGGACGAGCCCCTGCAAGATATCTGGAAGCGTATGGGTAAAACAGCCGCATATAAGAAAACCCCCCCATCATGCCTGATGCGAGATGTAGCTTTCAGGAAGCAATATATTCATACCATACCTGAGGACGCCGATATGCCATTTGATATGCGTGCGAGAGTTTAGTCGGTTATGAGAACTTATTTTATTGTCATTTCAATTATTTTATTGCTCAGTATATTAGTACTGGGCTGCCTTTCTATTTTTAAAGATTTGTCATACACGAACGTTTCTGTAGATGAAGCAAAGGTAATGGTCGATAGCGGCGAATACTTCTTACTGGATGTACGCACCCAGGAAGAATATGATGCAGGACATATTACCGATGCTGTACTGATACCTCATGATGAACTGCAAGACAGGTTAGATGAATTACCAACTGATTTACCAATCCTGGTATACTGCCGGACCGCCAGGCGCAGTGCGATAGCCGGCGAGATACTTACAGATAATGGGTATTTAGAAGTGTATAACCTGGCCGGTGGAATTGTGGACTGGGAAAAGAAGGGATACCCTATCGAAAAGTAGATGCTGTCCCTTCCTATGAATTGATAATCTCATCAAAGGCATCAACCACTACTTTCAGGTCGTCCCTGGGTACACCGAAAGTGCTGAGTTTAAAGAACTTGGTGAGTCCTGCCTTGATACCGTGAATGTTCCGGGCTTTCAATTCCTTATACAGGAAATACCGCCCATCTTTGGCGGTCTGGGACATCTCAAAAAGGATAGGTGCCTCGAAGAACATCAGGTCATGTTTGTGTGGTTTATCACCCATCTGAATCAGTCCAAAGGATTCAAGTTGTGATGAGAACCAGCGTGCATTCTCTACTTCACTGTCCCAGTGTTTGGTACGCTCAAACACTTTGGGGAAAGAAGCCAGCATTGTCATGATAGTAGCTCCTCTGGCAGTACAGCCAAGCATCTCTATTTCCTTGACCTTATGCGTGGGTGATTTTTCAAACACTTTTGAGGAATATTCCTCTGAAACTCCCAGCACGCCAATGGGGCCTGAAGATGCCATGGACTTGTGCCCGCTGCCAACTATGAAATCAGCACCCAGGTCTTTTGCATTCACAGGCATCCTGCCCACCGAATATGCACCGTTCAATATCAATGGTACGTCATGTTCGTGGCATACCGATGCTATCTTTTTTACATCCGGCAGGTTGCCGTAGTTGCCGTCCGGGTAAGTGATCAGTGCCAGTGCTGGGGGTTTACCCGTCTCTTTGATGACCTCCTGGATGGCATCAAGATACCCCTCCGGGGTGGTGCGGTAATCCGGTGACCCGGAATTTGGCACTGCCTTGATGTTAAGTCGGGTCCGCTGGGCTGCTACGAATGAGGTATAGTGGGCGCTCTTGTCCAGCACTATCCAATCACCTTCCTTTGCCATGGAATGTATGATAGCGAACTTGGACTCCCTGGCGCCGTTGGTAACCCTGGCATGGTCAGTACCTAAAAACTCGGGCAGGGCCTTGTGTATGAAATCATAGATAGGCGGTGTCTTGATCATATCCAGGACACCAGGACAGAAATCGCAGATAGAATAGCCGTCACCCCACTCCATCAGGGCCTCCCTGGCCTCATCGGTCAATATCCCGCCGCGCTGCAGGGGGTCGATGTTGATGGTTCCACGGGTGGAGCGTTTGATGCATTGGAATTTCTGTAGTTGTTGTTCAAGAGCCATGGTAATCACATCCCGTGTGCCGTAATAGATATCCAGGTTTATAATTATGTCTATTTTTTAAGAGCAGTCACCAGTATAGCCCGGACAAATGTCCCTGGCCTGTATATAGTGATTTTGCGAAATTTCCCTCAACCCAAATCACCGCTACCGAACAATCCCCTCATACCACCCAGATCAACGCCCCCATCCCCATCCTGCAGTTCATTCATCAGCAGCCAGAACATATTATTCGCCTGCCTAACCCTGTCAGCCTCCACCAGTTCGGGCCTGGTCCTGCCAGCCTCGGCGATCATCCCTTTTATCTGTGCCCTCATCTTGATATTCAGGAGCACCTCGTCAATGCTTACACCCCACCTCTGCGCAATCCTGCCGATCAATTCAGACTGTCCCATATCCAGCAGGTCAGCAGGCTCAATCCTGTCATTACTTGCATCGAACATCATCAGGTCATTAAAGAACGTACCCGTACCATCCCAGTTGCCCGAGGTAACTTCTGAGACCTGCACCAGCTGTTTCTTCCTCAACCATCACTTCTTACGCATCATCACCGCACCAAAAAACCCGTCTGTATTATGGATGTGTGGCATCGATCTGAAAAAACCATCATCTGCCACAAATTCTGCAAATACACCAGGGTCTGTTTCCAGGGGTGAGACCAGATAAAATTCCTTATTCTCATCAAGAAAACCAAGCACTACGTCTTCGTTTTCTTCAAGACTTATTGTGCATGTGGCATATACCAACCTGCCTCCCGGCTTAACAAGAATGCTGTATTGCCTGAGTATCTCCTTTTGCTTGAGAGAAAGCTCAAGAATATCCCCTTTTCCCAGCCGCCACTTTGAGTCAGGGTTCCTTCTGAATACTCCCATTCCGGAACATGGCGCATCAATGAACACACAATCTGCTTTGCCTCCGTAATCTGCCAGTCCCGTTATTTCCACGGTCTTTATGTTCGAAGCGCCAGATTTGTTTGCACGCCTTCTTAAATCTAAAAATTTAGCAGGGTATGCATCGCAAGCAACAATAACACCCTTATTTTTCATTAATCCGGATAGGAAAAGGGTTTTCCCCCCATTTCCTGCGCATGCATCGATTATGAATTCCCCTTTCTTTGCGGCTGTGAGTAGTGTTATCAGCTGGCTGCCTTCATCCTGTACCTCAAAATCCCCTCTCCCGAATGCTTCGGTTTTGAAAATATCCTCCTTCTTATAAACAATAAGGCCAAAATGTGAAAACGGTGAAGGTGATGTGGCATAACCATTTTTTTCCAGAGAGGCTTTAAGGGAATTGCGATCTGTTTTAAGGGGATTTACTCTTATGGTCAATGGAGGCACAAGATTGTTGGCCTGGCAAAGCGCTTCAACTTCTTCTACTCTGTGTAACTCCCCTGCCCATTTTTCAACAACCCAGAGAGGATGTGAATGATAGGTTGAAATGTAGTCCAGAGGAGCCTGTTGCCTGTCAGGGAAAATGACATTATCTTTATTTTTTAATATCGCCTCAACTGTCCTTTTTACAAAACCACTGAGCCTGGCATCTTTTGCCGAGAGCGCAATAGAATTGGTGATGACGGCAGCTGCTTTTAATTCCTTAAAGACCGCCTGATATGTGCATATCCGAAGTACGTTGAGTATATTCAATCCAAGACTGGATATCACGGCGGTTGACCCATTTTCAATAATATGATCAATCCTTGCCCTGTGGCGCAAAATCCCATATACATGTTCAACGACCGCTGCTTTTTCACTGGATGAGAAATCTTCGTTTTTAAACAGTTTGGTGATAAGAATATCCGCGTACCTCTTGTCGGAAATTACGGAATTAAGAATCTGCAGGATAGAAGAATAGGTCTTTTGCCGTATATGTCCGTTTATGCTTATGATGCTTTTTTGTGGTTCCACACCCGCTTTTTGTTCGTGCTATTATATAACCATATATCAATACAGGCATTACCTTGATTTTGGAGGTTGCAGTTTTTGAGTTGAATTAGCAAGGAATTGAAGACCACATAAACCTGGATATAGGATTCACTCATTCCTCGATAAAATCCCCTCATACCACCCACACCACTTACCATACACCTCACCCAGATCAACGCCACCATCCTCATCCTGCAATTCATTCATCAGCAACCAGAACATGTTATTCGCCTGCCCTACCCTGTCAGCCTCCACCAGTTCGGGCCGGGCTCTCCCAGCCTCGGCGATCATCCCTTTTATATGTGCCCTCATCTTGATATTCAGGAGTACCTCGTCAATGCTTACACCCCACCTCTGCGCAATCCTGGCAATCAGTTCAGACTGCCCCATATCCAGCAGGTCAGTAGGCTCAATCCTGTCATTACTCGCATCGAACATCATAAGGTCATTGAAGAACGTACCCGTACCATCCCAGTTGCCTGAAGTAACTTCAGAAACCTGCACCAGCCGCTTCTTCTTGCGCATACTCCCGCTTATCCTGATATTGGAGCATACCACCACCGCATCCGTGGCCTTGAACGATTGCTCTGGCACGCCAAGTGCACCCACGATGCGCTCGTACACGGTCTGGGTGGATGCGCCGTGGATCGTACCCAGCACCGAATTGCCGGCAGTGCCCACCTGCATGGCCTCGTACAGCATCCTGGTCTCGGGACCCCTGACCTCACCGATGGCCAGCGTGGAATTACCCAGGCGCAGTGCCGCTCTTAGTGCAGTATCGGGTGCGATCTCTGATTCAGAGCCTGCAATGGCAGAGCGGGTGTTCATGCCCTGCACCTTCCAGCCAAGACGCTGCAGGTCCCTCAACGGCAACTCGGGCGTATCTTCAATTGTCAGGATGCGGTACTTCTGGGGCACTTCCAACAGCAGGGCCGACAGCAGCGAGGTCTTGCCTGCACCCACGCCGCCTGCTATCAGGATGGATGAATGCCCGTCCACCAGGAAACTCAGCAGTCCCGCGGCCAGCGGTGTCATTGACCCCTCATTAATGAGCTTGGGCAGGGTCCAGGGTGTTTGTGCATGTTTGCGGAAAGCATAGGCCAACCCGCCTGCACTCAATGGATTCCCGATACACGAAACCCTTGTTTTGTACTCGGCCAGATCCATATCAAGTATGGGATTCGCCTCCCCGAAGGGGCGGCCGCTCAGTGCCCTGAACCGTGATATCATGGTATCCACATCATCCTGGGACAGGTAGATGTTGCTGGAACACTCCTCACCCTCAATGACAACATGGACAGGATTGGTATCCACAGGCGCATTTACGTAGACGTCCGTAATCCGCGAATCAGATAACACATCTTCCAGTATACCTAAGCCCGTAGTATATTTTGCCAGGATATCAGCGAACACCGTTATCTTGTCCGGTTTGAGTTTCATATCCTTGAGGCCAGCTTCCTCGGACAGTATTTGCTGACAGCGGCGCCTGAAATATTCCCTGCTGTTCACAGGGTCTGCAAAATTAAGGTCATCAGGGCGATGTCGCATCAAGCGTGAGCGCACTGACTCCAGCAATTCCAATTCCTCAGGGCGCAGGTTATATTCAGGAGGAATAAGGAAGTACAGGCTCTCAGGCCTGTCAGATAAGCTGTATATGGAAACCTCCATAGCCCGCCCGCCACTCCTTTGCACATCATATCCCTCAAGGAAAATAGCGTTGTCGGGGGGCTCGGTATAGATGCGTGATGTAGAGAACTTGGGTCTGGTATAGGGTTTAATTACCTTGGTGTAATATTGGTCGGGCGACAGGTTTGCACCCATACTTTCTGCCATGCCGTCGGTACATTCACTCATACTTACAAGCATGCGGATGTATTCACTGGTACATGCATGCCCATGTCCAGATTCTGTATTGTGGCAGACGGCACCCAAATCAACCTGTGATACAAGCGTGTTATATGCCTTCACCGGGTCTTCTAACCCAGTCTTCACTACTCCGGATATGAACTCCTGTCGTTCTGAAAGGCAATTCCCGCATGCGGCTGGTATTTCACTGTCACAAAATACCCTCATGTTATCAATAAACCCTGCCAGCAGGTAAAGTCGCCTTAGATTTTCTCCTTCATAATCCCGGTCGTACAGGTGGGAGAGTACCAGCCTGTTCACCATGGGCTCCCTGATCATTATCTGGAAGATGTTTTTGCGGCAGACCTGGTCATCCAGCCCTGAATTGCCTGTAGTGCATCCCCTACAATCTATTATTAAGGATTTTTGACTATCGGTGAGACGAATCTTGTAAGTGCAAAGGCTATTATCTGCTTTTTTCTTTGAGAATAATCTAAAGAAGGTGTTAAGATTCGATTTATTTGTTCTCGTCATGTTCAATTACCAAAACTCCAGCGAAATATGGCGATTGTAAAATCTTGCTGACTATATTAAGTTTGCGAATTGCAGTATTTTGGTCTATTCCTGGAAAATCTTATCATATAATCGTTGAAATTCAATAGTTGGCACAAATTAGTAACTGCAAATTCCAACAAGTTATGAGCAATAAACCACAGAGGGCACAGAGTACACAGAGAGGAAAATCAGATACAAGCTCTATGTCCCTCTGTGCTCTCGGTGTACTCTGTGGTTAAATTATAGTTGTCTGAAAATCAAAGTGTTAAGAAATTAGCATCAAATATTATGTTCTTGACTATAATAGATCCCCCAACAGTTAAATATCTGAAGAGAAATGAAATAATAGGGGTCGGAAGATATTCAGGAAGTAAATATTGGAGTGGAAAAAACAGAGGATCTTACTAAACTGGCACAGGTGCGGACAGAAGAAGCCGTCCAGAGGTCAATGCTGGCCAATGAACGTACCTTCAGCGCCTGGCTGCGCACCGGACTTGCAGCAG
>JAKRWB010000207.1 GCA_022353185.1 ANME-2 cluster archaeon
CCCCATGCTACTATTTTGCCTGAAGATACCCTGACCAAAGTCCGGGAGATAGATATAATAGTGAGGGGGGAAGGGGAAAAAACCATTGTGGAACTATTTGATGCGCTTGAAAATAACAAGGAGCTACAGAACATCAATTGCGAGGATTGAATAAATGAATATTATTATAACCGGAGGAGCTGGATTTGTAGGTAGGAACCTTGTCAGGATACTTACTTTAAATAATTATGATATAACCGTTTTGGATAAGAGTGTGAAAAATTTAGGTTGTCTCACACAGTATAATATTAAAACATTATGCGAGGATCTAGCTGATAAGGGCGATTGGTCAAGGGAATTTGAAGGAAAAGATGTGGTAATTAACCTTGAGGCTCAAATTTCATCGCCTGAGTATGACCCTTTTTATAGAAACAATATAATAGCTACAAAGAATGTTATTGAAGCTGCCAGGAAAGCCGGGGTAAATAAATTCATTCATTTTAGTTCAGCAGCAGTTCTTTCTATCAGAAAAGACGACTATGCAAAGACTAAATCAGAGGGGGAAGAACTTGTTAAAAACAGTGGCATGGAATATTGTATATTACAGCCATCCATTATGTACGGCCCAACAGATGATAAGAACATAGGATTTTTAATCAATTTTGCAAAGAAAATACCCATGTTTCCAATCCCCGGTCATGGGAAATGGCCAAGGCAGCCAATTTATATTGACGATATGTGCTACCTAATTGTATCTATCATGAATAATTTCCCTCATAACAAGGTTTACAGCATCAATGGTAAAGATATTATCTATTATAAAGATATGATAAAAATAGTTCTCAAAGAAATAGGAGGCTTTAAATTTAGATTATTTTTACCGATAAGTTTATTTAAATTTCTTATGATGAGTTACCAGAAACTAACAGGGAATGTCCAATTTACGCCAGATCAGGTAGATTCTCTTACTTCAGAGGAAATATTCCCGAATTATCCGTGGTGGGATGAGTTCAATATCAAAATAACATCATTTGAAGAAGGTGTCAGGCGGATGATGGAATGAAAGAGATGCTTGAAACAGGTGGTATTGAACCTGATAAATTTCTTGATTTCCTGAACCTTGAGCGCTCTGTACGCCCTGTTCTTACGGATTCCGGCAGCGTGCAGGAGGAGAGTTGCATGTTGCATGTGCCGTGTGTGACGCTGCGGGATAATACTGAGAGGCCTGAGACTGTGGAGGTTGGTGCTAATGTGCTTGCGGGGACCGAGCCTGAGAAGATCGTGGGATGTGCCAGGAATATGATAGAAAGGGAGCGGACCTGGGATAATCCGTTCGGGGATGGGATGGCGGGGGAGAAGATAAGACGGATAATGGCAATGGGCGGGGCTGTGTGATGAATGGAAATATCTGCTGGTTAGAAATTACCAGAATGCCAATATCTGATAGGGTCTGACCATGAATATTACTGAATTGATATGTCTGGGTGAATGTGAAACCACTGAATTTAAGACATCGCTTGCTGAGTGGCGGGATGTTGTTGAGACGATATGTGCGTTCTCGAATAGGAATGGCGGGTCAATTTTCATTGGGGTGGGTGATGATTGTGATATTATTGGGGTTGATTGTGGGAAAAATACGATAGAAAAACTGGCAAACCAGATCAAGCAGAATACTGACCCTGTGATATATCCGTCTGTTCGGATCGAGGAGGTCGAAAGAAAAACGATTATTGTTGTTGATGTTAAAGAGTTTGAGCAAAAACCGGTCCTTGCTTTTGGCAGGGCATTTATGCGGGTTGGAAAGTCGAATCAGAAGATTGGATATGATGAGATCAGGAGGCTTACTCTTTTGGCGTCAAAGGTTTACTGGGACGGGCGGATTTGTGAGAATGCAGATCTTGCGGATATTGATGAAGGGAAAGTGAAGTGGTTTTTGAATCGGGCTAAATCTGAAAGAAGGCTTGAGCTGGATTCTGAGACTCCTGTCAAGGAAGCTTTGAATAAATTTAATTTATTGAAAGAGGGGATGCCAACAAATGCTGCTATTTTGTTGTTTGGTAAAGCCACACAGAGGTTTTTTGCCCAATCGGAAATAAGATGTGCAAGATTTAAAGGGTTGAAACCTTTAGAATTTATCGACATGAAGGTTTTTGGCAGGGATATTATTGCTCAGAGGGATGATGCTTTAGAGTTTGTTAAGGAGCACATAAGGTTACACGCCCAGATCAGTGGGACAGAAAGGGTTGAGAGATGGGAGTATCCAATTGAAGCGATCAGGGAGGCAATTACAAATGCGATATGCCATAGGGATTATGAGATTGCATCAAATACGCAGATAAGAATCTTTGATGACAGGGTCGAGGTTTGGGGCTGCGGTCAGTTGCCTGAACCGCTGATACCGGGGGATTTGAGGGGTGAACATAAGTCAATTTTGAGAAATCCTTTAGTTGCAGAATGCCTATTTTTGATCAAATTCATTGAACAATGGGGTACCGGGACTAACAGGATGATTGAAAGGTGTTTGGACCATGGGATGCCGGAACCTCTGTTTGATGAAGTTGCTGGTGATTTTGTAGTAACTTTCAGGAAATATTGTTTCACGGATGAGGTGCTGAATGAATTAAATGAAAGGCAGCAAAATGCGATAGAATATTTATTGGAGCATAAGAAAATAACAAATCGGGAATATAGGGAAATTAATCCTGATATTAGTGAAAGAACAGCTCTAAATGACCTTAATGAATTAGTTCATAAAAATATGGTCGCAGCAAAAGGTGAAAAGAAGCATAGGTACTACATATTGCGGTAATTGCGGATAAATTGCGGATAAATTGCGGATACGAAGTAATAAACTGGAAATCTGAACACGGTGACGGCAATTCATTACGGCATGGGTGATATTACGACAACAAGATGTCTGAACTTGCTGGAAGGAAAGGATGTATTGAAGCGCATTGGTACGGGCAAGAGGGATCTAAAGTATGTGCTTAAATGAACATTCTTGTTACAGGCGGTCCAGGAGGTGGAGATAGGGGTGCGGTATGATGTGGATTGTTCCACCGAGCATCCGGTGAGCCACAGGCTGCGGGTGCTGGTGAAGGTGCTGACTGACCCTGGGTGTGCTGTGCGTGACGCTGCGGGATGATACTATAAGACCAATGCGAAATGAACCACAGATACACTCACCTGCGGAGTTGAGTGCCTGCTACGCCCGTGGGCGTGCAGGTAACACAAATGAAATTCGAGGATGGGTTGGAAAAGGTGCACGAGTGGTTTGTTGAGAATCAGGAGAATATTAACAATAACGCTGAGTTTTAATATGATAATTGTCAAAAGATATGAGATAATGATTGAAAATATAGAGTTATTTATACTGTAGGAGGTATAATATATGAGTATGCATTTATCAAAGAGTCTTCCAGGGGTTTTGGTACCGAAATATTACAAGAGTGTTGATAATCTCATTGAGGATGCATTCAGAGCCCTTTTAAATTTAAAGCCGGGGTTGAAGGTCGAGATGGCTATTGAACTTTATTTGAGAGAGGAAGTTTCGCTTTCAAAAGCTGCTGAAATAGCCGGTATGGATATGGAAGATTTCAAGGAAATACTAAAAGTGAGGGGGTTAAAGGTTAGCAGTTATATTGGCTCAAAAGAAGATATCGAAAGCGGATTAAGGTTGATATGATTGCTCATACTTGATACTGATATTGCCAGTGCGTTTGCAAAGGCAGGGCACTTTGAGGTCTTGGTACAGCTCTTTGGGAAAGTCGGAATAACGCCGATGGTTTATGAAGAGCTGCAGGCCCCTTTGATGCACGGATATGCATTTCCCGATGAGATATTTAATAAGGCAGAGTTAGTCACTGTTTCAGAAGAAGAGCAAAGAGATTACCTGAAGCTTAAGGAAGAACATTTTAAAATTGGAAAGGGTGAAATTGAAAGTATGGTTGTTTGTAGAAAACGTGGATTCTTATTTTCATCGTTTGACAAAAAAGCCGTATCTATGGCAAAGGAATTTGGTGTTAACGTCATAACAGCGGGTGCAATTTTTCATGGATTTCTGATCAGGGGAATTGCAAATAAAAACGAAGTTTTGAAGATCCTGCAGGATATTGAAACTTCGGATAACCGTTCGCTTGAAATGGAATTGTAGAGCAATAATGATGGAGACTTTTTATTATTTTCTGGAACGGTTTATAACCACAGAGGGCACGGAGAACACAGAGGAAACAATAACGCTCCGTGTTCTCTGTGTTCTCTGTGGTTG
>JAKRWB010000208.1 GCA_022353185.1 ANME-2 cluster archaeon
CCCCGACTTACTGAACCGGCACTCTGAACGTTAATAATTCTTTCAATGTCCAAATATGGTCTGTAAGTTTCTGAGCCACATCTGGCGTATATGATGTGTTAATACATCCACCTGAATCTGCCCCAAAAAGCCTTAATATTTCTTCGGCATCTCCGAAAACAACACGACTAAGCTCTTCAACAACTTGCCTTTTAACAACTTTTTGGTACCACGATTATTATACTTTACATACAAATAATTAAATTTATCGGTTTGTTGATAGGATAGTATAGAGTAATCAACCGCGATGGTGTATAATCATCACCACCATTTTTGATCCCCGAAAACTCCCAACACAGCCTCTCGCAATCGCCCGCAGCAATAGAGTTGAGCAGCCGGGTAAGTGCAAATTGCGGGCGGCTGGAATCAGTTCATTGACATCGATATTTACTTTAATCACACGTCGAACCGATTGCAGAATTCACAATGCGGCAGACTGCATGGAACAGCTCGTCCACACCCGACCTGCTCTCAGCAGTTATCCTTATCTTAGGCTCAGTGCCAGATGGCCTCACCAGCACCCACCCACCATCCACTTCCACCCTGATGCCGTCAATGTCGCTGACCTCACCCAATGACGATAATTCGGCGTAAACCGCTGCCATCACCTCTGACTTTCGCTCATTGGAACATGCAGTCCCGGTCCTTCTGGTCTGGTAAACGGGCAATTCATCCACCATTTCCGAGAGTTTCCCGCTGCCTACTATCTCAATCAGCCTGGCTGCCGCGTAGATACCATCAGGACAGAATGACAGCCTCGGGAATATCCAGCTTCCCGATGGTTCTCCACCAAATCTTGCACCGATCTTTTTCATTGCCTCTGCCACATAGACGTCACCCACCCTGCTCCTTATGACCTTTGCATCAGGCAGGGCATCATCCACCACCATTGAAGTGTCCACTGGTACAACAATACTATCAGCATCCTCACGGGAAGCAAATATAGCCAGCAACTGGTCTCCGCCTACAAACCGGCCCATATCATCCACTGCCATCATCCTATCCGCATCACCGTCATGAGCTATACCCATGTCAGCACCCCAGTCCTGCACAGTCCTCATAAGAAGTCCCAGGTTAGCTTCCTTGGGTTCAGGGTCCCGGGCAGGAAAATGTCCGTCTAACTGCGAATTCAATGCAAGCACCTTGCACCCCATCATCCTCAGCAGCAGGGGTGTGATAACTGAACCTGCACCACTGCCACAATCCAACACCACTTTTGGAGCAGTCTCAAGTGGACCTACCGTATCGATTATCACCCTGATATGGTCCTCAACACCCATCTCATAATCGCTGGTAATGCCGATACGGTCCCAATCAGCCAGAGAATATCCATCTACTTCCACTGCCTGCTCAATCTCATGCTGCTGACGGCTGTCAAAAGCCATTCCATCAGGATTCCAAAGCTTGATGCCGATATCCCTTGCCGGGTTGTGGGATGCAGTAATCATCACACCCACATCAAAATTACGTGCTGCATATGCCAGGGTGGGTGTTGGTACCACACCCAGTCGAGTCACATCAACCCCGGCTGACATCAGGCCAGCCGATACAGCCTCTTCGATCATAATTCCTGCAACCCTGGGGTCACGGGCAATAACTGCTCTTGACCGTCCCTTCCCTGCGGCTTTACCAACATTCAATGCCAGTTGTGGCGTAACATCAACATTTGTCAACCCCCTGATACCTGATGAACCGAACAGTTTCATTCAATCACCTTATTCCACAGTCACGCTCTTAGCAAGATTCCGGGGTTTGTCAATGGAACAGTTCCGTTCCAATGCGGTATAATAGGCCAACAGCTGGACAACCACAGTAGTAAGCAGGGGCGTTAATATAAAATCAGTCTTCGGCACAGTTAAAACCACGTCCACATACTTGGCAATCTCTTCATCATCCGAATCGGCAATAGCGATCACTGACGCATCCCGTGATTTTACTTCCTTGATATTGCTGAGTATCTTGTCATAAGTGTGGCCTTGTGGTGCAATAGCAACAACCGGCACATCCTCTGATATAAGGGCAAGAGGACCGTGTTTCAATTCTCCTGCAGCATACCCTTCAGCATGTATGTAGGAAATCTCTTTTAATTTCAACGCCCCTTCAAGTGCTATGGGATAATTGATATTGCGGCCGATAAAGAAATAATCCTTTGATTCAGCGAACCGGATTGCACATTTTTGTATATTCTCCTTGTCCTCAAGAATGCGACTTATGTATCCAGGAATTTTACGCAGTTCTGATAAAAGCTTACCTACCCTATTAGCATCCATCATCGAACGTGCCCTTGCAAAATGGATAACAAGAAGATAAAGCACTACAAGCTGTGAAATGAACGATTTGGTGGCGGCAACCCCTATTTCAGGCCCAGCCCTGGTATAAATTATATTTGATGCTTCTCTTGATATTGTACTACCTACCACATTGGTAATAGCCAGGGTAGTACAGCCGTATGAGGTAGCCTCACGTACTGCTGCCAGGGTATCTGCAGTCTCACCTGATTGAGAGATGGCTATAACCAGAGTGGAAGGTGTCAAAACGGGATTGGAATACCTGAACTCAGAACCATTATCCACATCCGTATGAATACCTGTCAGACTTTCGAACAAGTACTTACCCAATAAACCAGCATTGAATGACGTTCCGCAGGCAATTATCTCGATTCTCTGAATATTTTGAATTTGTTCTTTATCAAGACCCAGTTCATCAAAAATGACATCCCCTTCGAGTTCTTGCAGCCTGCCTGCCAGTGTCTCGTGAATGGAATTAGTCTGTTCATGTATCTCCTTAAGCATAAAATGAGGATATCCGGCTTTTTCCGCCGCTTCCAGGTTCCACGGGATGATATGTTCTTCTTTGGTCCTGGGATTCCCCTCAAGGTCAAACACCTGGACAGAGTCTCGTTTGACCCTGGCCATCTCCAGGTTTTCCATGTAAATGACCCGTTTGGTATATTTTAAGATAGCAGGTATATCTGATGCAATAAAATTCTCATGCTCACCCAGACCTAAAATAAGGGGGCTGTCCTTCCTGGCTGCTACCAGTTCATTGGGGTGTTCTTCGCATAACACTGCCAGGGCATAGGAACCTCGAACTTCTCCGAGTGCGGACCTTATTGCAATCGCAAGGTCGCCTGGGTTTTTTAAATAATATTTGTTAATCAGGTGGGCTAACACTTCAGTATCAGTTTCTGAAACAAACACAAAACCTTCTGATTCAAGTGATTCTTTCAGTTCCAGGTAATTTTCAATAATACCGTTGTGCACCACACTGATGCTGCCCGACACATGAGGGTGTGCATTAATTGTATTGGGTTTTCCGTGGGTGGCCCATCTGGTATGGCCAATACCTATGCGGGCAGGTAATTCTGGTAATATTGATTCAAGCCGGGATATTTGCCCTTCGGTCTTGAATACACAGGATTTACCCTTACCATCAAGTAATGCCAAACCTGCCGAATCATATCCTCTGTACTCAAGTTTTTTGAGGGATTCTATAAGGATATTGACAGCATCCCGTTCTCCGATATAACCCACTATGCCGCACATTGTTTTTCAGTTCATCCCCATGTTATTCAATTTATATCATTATGGAGTCTCTGGGCAGGTCCTTTGAGATAATTACTCCTGATGCGACATTGCATCCAGTGGCAACCATCCTTCCAGGTTCGGTAAGTACTCTATGCTGGATAACGTTCCCATCGCCAATCACTGTTCCCAGTTTCTCTGCATTATGAAGAATACCATTTATTTCAATCAATAAATTTTCACCTGTTTGCGTGATGAAATGGGAACCAATACTATTGTTTGAACCGATGATAGAGTTTGATATATATGAAAAAGCACCTATTCTGGCATCGTTCATAATAATACAATTCTTAATCTGGACCGATGATTCCACAGTTGAATTATTGCCTATAGTGGTGGAAGGAAGTATTACTGCATTTGGCCCTATCTCACAGTTCTTTCCAATCACTACCGGCCCTATAATATACGAACCTGAACGTATGATAGTATTTGCACCTATAATGACATTGCCCTTTATCACTGCACCTTCTTCAATGGTTCCATCTATTAATGATTTTTTGCACCGCTCCAGTAGGGAGGCATTAGAACGTAGCAGGTCCCATGAATGCACCGCATCGATCCAGGTGGATTTTGAATGAACAACACTGATTGTCTTACCTGCATCTATCATAGCCTGTATGGTATCGGTTATTGCATATTCCCCGGTTTTTGACACAGGTGTTGCCTCAATATATTCGAATATATCAGGTTTGAAGATGTATATGCCAGTGTTCACATTATGGCTCAGGTCCTCAATGGGCTTTTCAACAATCTTCAAAACCCGATTTTTATCTGATACAACCACGCCATAACCTCTAGTATTTACTCGTGTTACGGTCAATACAGTTGCATCACCTGAATGACCTTCAAGGATATCGGAAATAGTACCTGATTCTACAATATTATCGCCATTAAGCACAATGAATTTATCGTCTATATGCGGGGCTACCTTTTTGATAGCATGAGCGGTACCAAGTTGCCCTTTTTGTTCAACATAAGTAATGTTTACTCCCAGTCCCACTCCATCCTGGAAATAATCCATGATACGCTCTTTTTTGTATCCTACAACTATTATAATATCGATAATTCCACAGTGGGCGAGAGAATTGATTACATGTTCCAATATCGGTTTATTTGCAGCAAAAAGCATTACCTTGGAACGAGTAAGTGTTAGTGGCTTACATCTCTGCCCTTCTCCTGCTGCAAGAATTACTGCTTTCATACAAATTCATACCTTATTATAGATTTGAACAATATAAATCATTGGATAATTTCTTACTATAACCTGCATATCGGCGCTTTTAGTAACTATGTTTGAACCGCATTTCAACACTTGCAATAAAAATACGAAAACCCACATCCTGCAAGGGAATTTTGTTATAAAAATAAGTTGTTTTTT
>JAKRWB010000209.1 GCA_022353185.1 ANME-2 cluster archaeon
TATGCATATCGTGAAATGTGGGATGAAAAAGGGGGACGTTTGAAATGAGCAAAGACAAAAAACCCATCATCGAAGTAAAGGGCGCCGCCATCACCGTACTTTCTCAGAAGGTGGATGACTACATTTGCATCACAGATATCGCTCGCTATAAGAACGCCGAGCGCACGGACGACCTTGTGCGGAATTGGCTCAGAAACCGTAACACTATAGAATTTTTGGGTATTTGGGAACAGCTCAACAACCCCGGTTTTAAACCCGTCGAATTCGACAGGATTAAAATGCAGGTCGCTTTGAACAATTTCACCCTTGCCGGCTACTACCTGAAGACGTTGGATGGGTTCCTTAAGGGGTTGGGGTATCTGGGAAGGGATGCATGAGACTGATTCGCATTTTTATCAGCAGTGTACAAAAGGAACTTGCAGAGGAACGCCGTGTTATCCGTGATTATGTTTGCAGGGATGCTTTGCTTCATCAATTCTTTGATGTCTTCCTGTTTGAAGATTTGCCTGCTTCTGACCGACGCACTGATGATGTATATCTCGAAGAAGTGGGGCGCTGCTCAATCTATATGGGAATCTTGGGGAACGAATATGGCAGCACTGATTTGACCGGTCTCTCGCCAACCGAGCGCGAATTTGATCATGCCACTGCATGTGGCAAAACACGATTGATTTTCGTCAAGGGCACGGAAGATGGCGGACGGGATCCGAAAATGATGGCGCTGATCCATAAAGCCGGTGGGCAATTGATCAGGCGACGGTTTACCGATGTGGCGGAATTGACTACGGCTTTGTATGCAAGTTTGGTGGAATATCTTGAGCGTCAGGGCATGATCCAGACTCGGCCATATGAAGAGCGGTGGTGTGATGACGCCTCCTTGAATGACATAGATGATCGATCAGTAGCAGTTTTTGTTAGCCGAGCACGCAGTGAGCGGCAGTTCGCGCTGACACAGGGAACGCCCATACCTGATGTTCTGACTCATCTGCACTTGCTTGCAGATGGCAAGGTATCGAATGCCGCTATTTTGCTGTTTGGCCGTAACCCGCAGAGGTTTATGCCACATGCAGAGATCCGGTGCATGCACTTTCATGGTACGGAAATCCAGCGTCCTGCTCCCTTCTACCGGATATTCAAAGGCAACTTGTTAGAGCAGATTGACCAGGCTGTGGACTTTGTGCTGTCCAAGGTCAACCGTTCTGTCGGAACGCGTGCCGAAGGTCCACAGGCGCCTGTCCGATACGAATTGCCGGAGGATGTGATCGCAGAGGCAATCGTCAATGCCGTAGCACATCGCGACTACGCCTCGGCTGCCGTTGTGCAGGTGTCGGTCTTCGCCGACCGCGTGGAGGTGTGGAATCCGGGCGAGTTGTTGCCGCCGCTTACACCAGAGAGCCTGTGCAAGCCACACCGCTCTATCTTGCGAAACCCTCGTGTCGCGGAAGTTCTATACCTTGCACACTACATCGAGAAATATGGAACCGGCACGCTTATGATGATCCGTGAAAGCGTAAAGCATGAGTTGCCGGCGCCAAGTTTCAGCGGGCAACAACCGGGCGAGTTTGGAGTGACGATATGGCGAGACTGGCTAACAGAACAAGTGATGGCAGCATTGGAATTGAACGAGCGTCAGCAAAAAGCTGTAGCCGTAGTCAAGACAAAGGGAGTTATTACCAACTCCGTATATCAACAGGCCGTTTCGACCAGTCGCCCAACTGCTATCCGCGATCTGGCTGAACTGGTAGCCAAAGGTGTTTTCATTCGCAAAGGCACGGCGCGAAGTGTCCACTACATCCTCGGCTCTAAACGACTCATTCATGACTCAAGTGACTCACACATCAAAACACCGGCAAATGACTCAAAAATGACTCACACAACTCAAATGACGTCTGGCGCATCTCCTGAAAATGCATCCAAT
>JAKRWB010000210.1 GCA_022353185.1 ANME-2 cluster archaeon
AGTATCAGGCGGTCGGTATTGGGAATGTCAGCCACCTTGAAATCGGCAATTACCGGAGCGAACCGGGCCAGGTCACTGATGATGTCCACACCTGCTGCCAGCACCAGCGGGTACCCCACCTTCACTGCATCCAGGTACGGTGCCGTTTTTTCTGTGATGGCCATGGCAACATCCCTGTCTGTAACATCCATTGCAAGTATCAGTCGTGTATCTTTTTTCATTTAGTACCCCTTCCTTCTCCTCCAAGCCGGCTCCTTGCAGCAGCCACCATAATGGGCAGCGTAATAGTAGCATCACCGTACACTGTCATGGCCTTTGCATCCTCACCCACTTTGCCCCAGGACTGCGCCTCATCCAGGGTAGCACCGCTCAGTCCGCCTGAATCCGGCCGGTCAGTGGTTAACTGAATGGCATAATCAAAATCATTTGGAGTGACCAGCATGCTCTGAAGGATATAATTCTTGGGCACACCGCCGCCTATCAGCAATGCACCGGCCCGCTTTGCATCATAGCATATATCCATGAACTCCCGCATATCTGCAAAGGCGTCCACCACCAATTTCCCGGTCTGTTTGAACAGCCAGGCCTGCAGGCCCACGATGGAATCCTGGATGGCCGGGCAATAGATTGGAATTTCGGCGTCGTAGGCGCATTTTAATATGGAATCCTTATCTTCCAGCTTGCTCCCGATGTGGGTAAGCAGTTCCCTGATAGAGATAGTCTGGCCTTCCAATTCTAAATATGCTGACTGCAGGAACTCTTCCACGTCAGTGAAATGTTCCTCTGGGAGGAACACGTCATATATCCTGTTCACCTGGTCATGTTTTAACTGGATATCGTCCACAAGGTCGGACCCCTTGAAGTGGTGCAGTCCCAGGCTTTCGATAATGTCATGCACCATGTTGGCGCCAGTGGTTACCAGCACATCGATATGGCCGTCCCTGATTAAACTGCTGACGATATTGCGCATACCTGCGGGTACCATGGCACCGGCAAGGCCGAAGAATTTAGTGCATTCACTATCCCCGAGCATGGCCGTGTAGATATCAACTGCTTCGGCCAGCCGGCCTGCACCGAAGGCGCAACCGCTTAATTGGTTGACCAGTTCGTCCACAGACATGCCCGGTGTTATGTGTGCGTGATTAATGGGTTGTTCAAGCCTGCTGTGGTGGTTTGGGTGATTGAGTTTATCTCTATGTTTCATAATTACTTAAAAAATTTATTTTATTATAAGCTTGTCGCAGGCTAATTTCTACATTGTTTTCATAAAATAGGAATTTGTATCTCATATAACCCAATTCGTTATCGTTTGGGATACAATATAGTGTTTCTGGCTATAAGGACATGTTATTTCAAAATGTTCCTGTACGTATATTTTGACCTGGAACCTTCCGGGATCTGATCCAGGTTGATAAGGAATGTGGGATCCTGCATCATACACAGGTTCCTGCGCTCTTTAAAATCTTTCAGTGACCTAACGGTCTTCCATGCGCCTGATAGTCCATTCTCATCCAATACATTCCCGAACTCAAAGGGCATGTAAGGGCATGCCTTAACTCCGCCGTCCACGCAAACATGAGCCCAGCGTCTTCCAGCCATGCACCCCAGCATTTCGCCTTCAAAGAAGGAACTGGCGAATATTCTTGGGCCCGGCCCCGGCTGGTTGTGTGTGCGGTGCATATCCAGTATTACTTGTCTGTCCTGTTCTGATATCACCGGGTCGCCGGCGCGTTTGGCCACGCTTTCCCAGATACTGAATTCATGCACACCCAACTCTCCTGCAAATTCATACAGGCCGGGCAGTTCATGCATACGGGCCGGCGAGATATGGGTGGTCATGGTAACCAGCAGTCCGGCATCCAGTCCCATCTTTATGGCATCTACGGCCCAATTATATGCACCTTCCAGCCGTCTGGTCAGGTTGTGTTTGGCCGGGTCCGTGCTGTAAATACTAATGAGCAGGCTATGAAGTCCTGCATCCTTGAGCCTGGCTGCCTTCTCAGGTGTCATCTCTGTACCCGGAGTGAACAGGTTGACGATGGCCTTATCCTTGTCCACATAATCCACCAGTTCGAAGATGTCATCCCGTAACAGAGGGTCGCCTTCTGTGAAAGTAATTATAAATGCACCCATGTCCAGGGCCTGGTCGATGATGCCTTTTATCTGGTCAGTGCTCATTTCCCCTTCGCCCTCGCTGACCGTGCAGTGTTCGCAGTTGCACTTGCACTCCCTGGTTAACTCGATGGATACGGTCTCTGGCACGTACTTTCCCAGCGCGCAGCTCACTTCTGCCCGTATCAGCCTGTTGAACACCTTACTTGGTATAGGCGGCAACCATGTTGATGCGATTACTGAATCTTCATCAACACGGACAGGTTTCTCTTCCCGAAGCCGTTCATTGATACGTTTAAGAGCGGGTCCGCAGGCGACACTCAAGGGCCCTGAAGCCGTGAGCCGCATACCTCCTGCGGTTTCCATATCCACGCTCAGGCCGGGTATTGTGAGGATATTTATCTTACTATCTTTCATGCGTTTGGAATAATATGCCGAATGGACTATAACTTTTGTGTATTTGGTGATAGAAAATCATGTAAAGCAGAAGTTGCCTGCAAACCATACGTGTTAATGTAATGGTTTGTCACGTTCCCGTTATACATTTTGTACTCAGCATTATCAGGAATTGCAATTGTCAACTGAACCTGCACAGGTTCATCCAGGATGAAATCGTTTCTGTCAACCAGAGTCCAGTCCCCTGTCTCCCCGTTTTTTCTATATGTACTTTAGCAGGCAGTTGGTCTCCCCTGGTGAGGTTCATGGTCTTTTGGACTCCAGAACCTGGAAATGTGGTCCCGAAATCGAACAATATGTGTGCTTTCATATCTACTGAACATTACAGTTACAAATCGTTTG
>JAKRWB010000211.1 GCA_022353185.1 ANME-2 cluster archaeon
AATTCTTTCTCTCATTCTGTCCATAATAAACTTTGATCATAATGTCACCTAAAATTCGAGATCGTTTGAAACTCTTTGATTTTTCAATCTTTAGACATATTCGAATAAGTAAATTAAAATTTGGTAATATTTATAAAATTATGCAGCTAATCAGATCAATTTATTAATCAAAGTTTATTTGATAAATAATCCTTTGAAATCAAAGACTTCTCGACGAACTCCTTTTTTCCTTCACGATAGGATTCTGCAATGGAATAGTAGGAGTAGGTTTTGCCGTTCTTTTTCCGTGACTGTGAGTGTAAATATATGGTCTGTACCTCATATGTATTATGAAACGTAATCTATAAAAGACTTGTGATTAAAAGTCTGTCGCACACTGAAAAAGTTATAAAAGTATCTTTTTGATGAGAAATGCAGGAGGATTAGCAATTGGAGGTAGTTATTTATAGAGCAAAAAAGTAGAATTTGGGTGAGAAACTGACGAAGATGGGTCATAAGCAGTTATATTCGCAGTTGGATTAAATTTTGCAAGATAAAATGAGTACTTCCCACCCCTGCAACCAGCATCCATAACATGCATAAAGTAAATATTTCAAATCTAATTATTAAAATGTCCCATTCTTATTAAACTGCTTGCACGTGTTGGCTTTAAAAAACTTGGGATTGCATTTTTAATCCCCGTCTTACTTATGTATGGTGACATTTATCAAAAACTCCAAGTAACTTTTCGACTTCGAATGTGATGTCAAATTCTCTTTCAATTATTCTTCTTCCTTTCTTGCCCATCCCAACACGCAAGTCTCCATCTTTGCATATCTTTATAATCGCATCTGCAATCGCTTTCTCATCTTTCGGCGGCACCAACATCCCTGAAACACCCTCCCCAACCAGTTCCGGTATCCCGGACACGTCCGTCGATACTACTGGTAGCCCCATAGCCATTGCCTCCATCATGGCAACCGGAATCCCATCTCGATCACCATTTTCTGCAATAATGCACGGCAGTATAAACATATCTGCATCTTCATAACATCGCATAAGTTCTGAATCAGACACATCTCCTCTAAATTGCACATAGTCCCC
>JAKRWB010000212.1 GCA_022353185.1 ANME-2 cluster archaeon
AGAGGGTTGTTATTTTTCTCTGCGTCCCTCTGCGTACTCTGCGGTTTTCCAGATCGTCCAGAAAATAATAAAAAGTCTCTAGAATCATGGAAGTATATTATTTCTTAGTACTTGATTCTACCTGCATTTGAGCACCACCCTATGATTTAATGTTATTAGAAAAGCCCCCATTTTGTCATCCGCTCTCCCGCCGCCCATTTTCGCCTTCACTCTGGCCGGGTGCCCGTCCTGATCTGACTCCGCCTGCTCTTGTGGTGTGGGGGCTGGTAGGGGCTTTAGTGGTGGCTCGTGGGTGCATGGGGGTAAGTATCCTGGCCTCATTATCTGCTGTGGGATGACGGGTATTCATTATTAGCTGGATGTTGTGTCGGTGGAGTGCTGCCATGGCTGTTGAAATATATAAATTGTGTAATGTATACAACATTTAATCTGTGTAAATCCATGTAAATCTGTGTCTGAAAAATAACTAAAAGCATGTGGACAAATGAAGCTTCCCACATCTCTGCTGTGGGGAGCTTCATTGAGTATACAAAATTTATTTGTATACTATCAAAACCAATATAAGCATACAGACTCCTAACTGAAAGACCATGGATAACAATGGTCTTAAGATTCGTGTGGTGCTGGTAGAACCGTTATATGAAGGGAATGTGGGCTCTACTGCCCGTGCTATGAAAAATTTTGGTTTTTCTGACCTTGCATTGGTAAATCCATGTGAACTCGAGGGACAGGCCAGGGCATTTGCCATGCATGCCCGGGATATCATGGAGAATGCATCAGTTCATTCCACGATACAGGATGCTGTCGGGGATTCAAATCTTATTATTGCAGCGACTGGAAATCCCGGGATGAGGGTTGAAGAGCATATCAGGGCTCCGGCATACACTCCTGCAGATATTAACACGATGCTTGAAGGTAGAAATGGGACAATTTCCATACTGTTCGGGAGGGAAGATAAAGGTTTGAGCAATGATGAATTGAAGTTGTGCGATATTATTATGAGTATCCCTACCAGTCCGGATTACCCAAGTATGAACCTTTCACATTCAGTGGCTGTAGTGCTGTACGAATTATGCGATATTAAAGCAGGAAGTATTAACCTTGCTCATCATTTTGACCTTGACCTGATGTACGGCCATATCAGAGAAATGTTGGATGATATCGATTATCCGGCGCACAAGAAGGACAAGACCATGTTGATGCTGCAGCGCATATTTGGAAGGGCAAGGCTGACGAGCCGGGAAGTGCAGACTATCAGGGGTCTGGTAAGGAGGATACAGTATCGTTTGTGTCATCCTTTAGACAGGTAAACTTTAGCGCAAATATTATAAATTGCTAACATTTATTAGCACTTAAATTGATAACAAGTTAGGATGGATAACATAGATGCCTGAAAAGGACGGTATATCAGTTCTCATTGAAAACAGGTGGATGATAGTTGCGGCTATCGTTCTGCTGTTGATACTTGGTATTTTCGGATATATTGTTCTTCCGCTGCTGGACGGTATTATTCTGGGACTTGTGTTCGCTTATATTGCACGCCCGATCAAACGGTGGCTTGAGAAAAGGGGTATGGGAGAGCGGTTATCTGTACTGCTGGCCACTGTTGCCATTGTCACTCCGCTTATGGGTATCCTGGGGTTGGGTATGGTCGAGATTATCAACCAGTTGATACTCATAGCAAAGAACCAGCAGCAGTTGGTCAATTCCATAATTAATTTCATCAAGGAATTGGACATTCCGGAACCATTATATATTCAAATACAGGATGTTGTGTCCAATCTTTCATCTACTATACTCCCCATGCTCGGACAAATTCCTTTTTCATTAGGAATGAAACTTGCATTTTTCACACTCAATGTTATTATAGCAGTATTTGTCTGCTTCTTCCTGCTTAAGGACGGCTCAAAGTTTGTTAATGCTATGATAGGTGTTGTTCCTGCTGATAAACTGCCGATTGTTGAATCATTCAAGAACCACCTGGATTACATCCTTGCAGGTATCTTTCTTGGCAATATTTATACGGCTATGATTACCAGCATATTGTCTGTGGGCGTGTTTTACTTCTTCGATGTCCCCCATATACCTGCCATGTCTGCATTAATACTCATTGCAGGGCTCATACCCATATTTGCGGGGTGGATGGTGCTGGGACCTATAGCCATAGTAAGGTATATTGAGTTCGGGATCAATGATGCTGCTCTGTTCATGCTGGTTTCGGCAGTGGTGTTGTATGCACCGACTGAACTTGTATTGAAGCCATATATTGTGGGCAGGGCGTCGCGTATCCATCCACTACTCGTAATGCTGGCGTTTATCGGGGGCGGTCTGGTAGGGGGTATTGGCGGGTTCTTTATGGCACCAATATTTTTGGGGACGTTGATTGCTGCATATAGGGCTTATATGGATGTTGGAAATCAAAATAATGAAATATTTATGTTATAAGATTTATGTTATAAGATAATTGTAGAACAAGAACGAGGTTATGGTATTATGAACGGGAATAGGAAGTATATATTATTAAAATGTTGTTTTATTGAGGGGGATGAATTATGAAGAATTATATGTTAAAAGGAATTATCCTAATATTTGCAGTTAGCCTTTGGATCAGTATTTCACTTGCTGCACCTGCTGCACCTACTTTAGATAGTGTAGCTGACTTAGGTGGTGATAACGGGGGAAATATAAGCATAGCCTGGACGAAATCAATTGATGATGGTACAGGTGGAAATAATGTCACACAATACGAGATTCTCAGGTCTACATCATCTGGAAGTGGTCCATTTACTTCAATAAAGATTCTTTCTAATGGGAGTACATCTTATATTGATAATACCACTATTGATGGAACACCATACTGGTACATAGTAAATACCTCTGATGGTACAAACGCATCAAGTTCGAATTTTAAAGGGCCTGTTGAATCATTTGAGAATATCCCACCAGTAATATCTGCTGTAACAAATGGGACTGTGACTGATTCCACAGCAGTGATCCAATGGACTACCGATGAGCCCTCCACATCTCGTGTGGATTATGATACAGACTCATCAATTCCCTATGCTTCTAATAAAGAAAACCTTGCTCTTGTTACGTCTCACAGTATTACGCTCCCTGATTTGAATGCTACTACACCATATTACTATATAGTCAAGAGTACTGATTTGGCTGGCAATATCAATACATCTGTTGAATACAATTTTACAACCACCGTTGATACTACAAAACCGAATGTCACATCCACTGGCCCTTTAAATGGCGCGCTTCTAACAACGGACGTTACAGCAACATTTAGTGAAGATATGAATTCATCGACTATTGATAATACTACATTTACTCTCATGGGAACATCAGCGGTTTCGGGTATTGTATCGTATAATGCTGGTTCAAAGACTGCGACATTCAACCCGGATGCAAATCTGGATTACGATGAAACATATACAGCAACAGTGACCACAGCTGTGACCGATGCGATAGGAAATGCAATGAATGCTAATAAAGTTTGGACTTTTACCACAATTGGCAATAATGCTCCTTCAGCCTCAAACCATAGCGTAACTCCTGTTGATGGGACTACACCTGTTATATTCACCTTTTATGTGACTTTCACAGATTCGGAAAATGAATCTCTTTCAGATGTGGAATTATGGATTGATGGCAGTAAATATTATAATATGAGTGAAGTTAATCTGGCTGACCAGAAGACGGATAATGGGAAGGATTACAAATTCACTACCCTCCCTTATAGTGATGTAGGAACACATAGTTATTATTTCAAGGCAACTGACAATGATACCAATACCGGACAAAGTGACCCGGAGAATTTCGAAGTATATTCAGCCACCTATTACTCTGGCGACCGTATCTGGGAATACGGCATGTCTGACAAATACATCTGGAACCCCCAGAGCTTCAGCGGATTCTATTATGACCTTGACACCAATATAGGCGGCGAGACCCTTACTATTCAAAATATTGGCAGGTCTTTGAGCA
>JAKRWB010000213.1 GCA_022353185.1 ANME-2 cluster archaeon
TCTCATCAATTTCATTTAATGTTACATTAGAACTTTCAGGTAAATTTAGCACTGCTGACCCTACCACAATAGACAATATTAAAGCCATAATCATTACAATCATCATATTTTTATTCATAATTTTTCACCCCTGATTTATTAAAATACATATATGTATCAATAAGTATATAAATATTCCCACTCTATAAATAATTTTATGATAATTACCATTATCGTGATGATGATGGGGTTTCATTAAAGTGTAAATAAATTTTTGTGACCAGTCACATTTTGAGGCACACAAATAAAAATAAAATAGCCAATAACACTCTGGTGAGGATATTACTACACATCCAGACCAGCTCTATGAGATTAAAGGCCAGATAGTGTTCAGCATGATATTCAGATTTGCATCAACTCAGGACTGACTACTTTTTTTAATACATTTTCATCGTGCAGAGGTAATCTCTATAAGTGGAAACAGCCCTTTCATTTTTGACTTTCATCATGAAATCATCAAGGTCCAAATTACTCTTAAAGTAAATCTTGAGGTTTCAGATCTGGCTTTTTACACGACTGTCCGATAAACCCTTCTGTAATCTAAGATACTTCTCAAAATCGTTGGCATTAATACCAGAATCGAATTTTCTTGAGTTACATTTATGTAAAAAGGCAATGGGCCTGACCGGATTTGAACCGGTGGCCGCCCGGTTATGAGCCGGGCGCTCTAACCTGACTAAGCTACAGGCCCCCGAGCAAATAATAGACGCCGCCAACAGGGCTCGAACCTGTGACATCATGGTTAACAGCCATGCACTCTACCAACTGAGTTATGGCGGCATCATGTTTGCATTTTTGTGCGAGACGTTCTTAAGGTTATGCTTTGATTTAAAGGTTTTGTTTATCGATAAAAGCATCACCCATCAGGTTTTGGCAAATGTTTAAATAAAAAAGTGTGAATATAATGCTTTTATAAAAAGTAGGTCCGTATGAGTATAACTTAATAATTCTCTATCAATAAATTGGTGAAAAAAGAATGACTAGTGACGCTACGTTAAAATTATTCTGTCTAAAATGGGATAAACCAGTAGCAGAAGCCACGTGTAACATCTGCAAAGACCAATGTGACAACTCTATTGCCAATCCTGACAATTTTATAGCTAAAAAATTAATAGTGGACCTGGAAAGAGTTAAGGGAAACCGCCTCAAGATTCATTTATTCAAAAAACCGAGCGTTGAATTGAGCATAGAAAAACCTGTACCAGAATCTATACCCCAACCTATACTCGAACCTGCACCAGAACCCACACCAGAACCTGTATCTGAGCCAGAAATCGACCCGGAAGTTGATGATTTTGAGGCGGAATTGAATAATATGGACTTCTTAAAAAAAGAGATAGAAGAAACATTCAAGGACAGGGCTGACATGATCATCGAGTCTCTCGGCCTTGCTCATATGAGGACCAAAGATAAAGATAAAGAGAGAGAAGAAGAAACGACTTGAGCTTTTCTAATGTCAATTTAATGTCTTCCTTATCCCTTACTTCCTGAACAATCCTATTTTTGCCTTTGCTTTTTAAGTATTAATGCAGTCAATATCAGTACAGCACCCACCAGTGGTGCACTAAGGCCTGGTATCATAGCACCATCACCAAAAGCCACATCCCTGGTACTGCTGGGTGATGGAGTGTCTGTAGGCACAGCCGTCTTAGTTGCAGTTGGTGTGGGTGTAGCAGTGTTGGAAGGTTCACCGAATCTTAGATAGATGTCTGTAAAATGACAAACGCTTCCTGTCGTGCCTCTGAATACTGAAGACAATTTCATGGAAACTACTAAAGTGCTTGTTGAATCATAGTATTCAAATTTTTTTCCTGCTTGTAGCAGGTCTTCTTTTAGCATTTCTCCATCATTCCAGATAGAAACAAAAGCTTGTTCTCCAACATAGTCCACTCCTTCAACCATGATGAAATAACCACCACCTATATTCCATGTACTTCCATCTCTTATATCCATTTTTTCCAAATTCTGGGATGCAAATGCGGGTGCAGTAAGAAATATAAGCACAAGCAAAATCGCAAAATGTTTTTTAGATTCCATTATTTTTCACCTTTAAGCGTTTTTAACAGTAACAGTTAGATTAATTATTTTTTCATTGTATATAAAATATAACTTTGTAAAATAAAGTAACTACAGACAGACTAAACAACGTCTTATTCTTCATACCTTACAGTCTACGAAAAGACTGAACGATGTTAGTAACTTGAAAACTGCTACTCTGCCCCCACACACCACTACTATAATGCTCACAATAGACGTATTCTTCCATTCTTTCACATCTACTAAAGTATTTCTCAGGGAGTTTTTCTTTCCCTACAATTAATGCACAACAACCTGTTTGCATACGTGGACATTTGGTGGGTAATATCAAACGATTTCCTCTTCCATTTGATTACTATTATTAAAGTAATATTAAAGTAATTAAATTAACTAAATTAATTATAGTGTTTCAAGATAAATAACTAACGCTCAATACCGGCAACACATGATACATGATATTACTTGCCGTAGATATAATGATGTTAATGCAAACATATTTTGTTGAGTAGCAGATAAAAGCTGTCACTGTCACAGAGGAACATAGATGAATGCTCATTTTCAAACAATAGTCCAGGCGACAGGGAACCAAGATGAATCGGCAGTATGTGAAATGATTATACACAGTCTGTCAGAGAATGTTACCAAGAACTTAAGACCTCGTTGTGCTGTGCTGTTCTCGGGCGGGGTGGATAGTTCACTGATTGCGGCGCTGGCAGCTCGGCAGACACCAGACATCATGCTTCTCACAGTTGGATTTGCAGGGTCAAATGATATTGAATGGGCGCCTGCAGCTGCAAAATTGCTGGGACTTGAGGGGAATCACATTCTTAAACTCATAACCCTTGTGGATGTTGAATCGACGATTCCTCATGTTATGGAGACCCTGGGAACCGCCGACCCCATGACCATCTCACTGGCCGTGCCCCTGTTTATTGCCTGCAGTGAGGCAAAAAGCCGGAATATCGACGTGCTGTTGGCTGGACAGGGGGCTGATGAACTATTCGGCGGGTATCACAGGTATAAGGAGATTGCAAAAGATGGGATGTCTGCCCTGCATGAGGCAATTGCTAATGATGTATCAAGATTGCCACAACGGGATATCCTGCGCGATAATACCGTGGCATCGGCTGCTGAAATGAAGCTTGCGACTCCGTTCCTTGAGTCTGAGATGATTAAACTGGGCCTGTCCATTCCTGCAGAATTGAAAGTCAGAGAGGTTAATAGGCAATCGGTTGGTAAATATATACTGCGCAGGGCTGCTGAAAACTTAATGCCGGGCGAAATCGCATGGCGGGACAAGAAAGCCATGCAGTATGGCAGTGGTGTGTGGGCGGCTATGGGTAAGCTTGCCAGGCAGGCAGGGTACAGTAAACAAGATAAAGGCTATATAAGAAAATATCTTTATTCGGTGGCAGAGGAAAACAGGATAACACTGGATGTAACATCATGATCACAACAAAGGACGTGGAACATATAGGCTGGCTGGCCAGACTGAAGATGGAAGAGGGACAGCTTGAGGGATATGCGGGCCAGATGAATTCGGTACTGGATTACTTCGGACAGCTGGACGAGGTGGACACTGAAGGTGTGGAGCCCACATACCATGTGCTTGAAATGAATAACGTATTCAGGGACGATGAGGTCACTGATTGCCTCACCCAGGACGAAGCCATTGGCAATGCACCCAGGACGCAGGATGGCTACTTCAAAGCCCCAAGGATAATCTGAGGTAAGTGAAATGATAACAGTATCACAGACCCTTGAGGCCATTAAGGATTCGTCAGCAGAGGAAGTAGTAAGCCAGTGTATTGAAAGGATTGAGAACAGTAAGTTCAACACATTCATCACCGTGGCAAAGGAGTCTGCCCTAGAGGCGGCCGGGAAGGCGGAAGGACATACCGGACCGCTGGCAGGCGTACCCATTGCAATTAAGGATAACATCTCAACCAGAGGCATCCAGACAACTTGCGCATCAAAGATTCTTGGCGGCTATGTGCCACCCTATGACGCCCACGTTATCGAGCGCCTGAAGGCGGCAGGGGCCATTATTGTTGGCAAGGTTAATATGGATGAATTCGCCATGGGCACATCCACTGAGAGCAGCTATTACGGCCCTACGCTTAATCCATGGGACCCAGAGCGGGTGCCTGGCGGCTCATCGGGCGGCAGTGCGGCCACTGTGGCTGCCGGAGAGGTACCGCTGTCCCTGGGCTCTGATACGGGCGGGTCGGTCAGGTGTCCCGCATCCTTTTGCGGTGTGGTGGGCCTGAAACCCACATACGGTGTGATATCCAGGTACGGTTTGATCTCCTATGCCAACAGCCTGGAGCAGATCGGACCTATTGCATCTAATGTTGAAGATATGACCATGCTGTTCAATGTGATTGCGGGTCATGACCCCCGGGATTCTACATCAGTAGCCGGGGATAAGGATTATACAAAGGCACTGGTGGACGACGTGAAGGGTTTGAACATTGGCGTGCCAAAGGAATATTTCGGTGAGGGCATTGACCCGGTTGTGGAGAAGTCGGTCTGGGACGGTGTGCACAGGCTGGAAGACCTGGGCGCGTCATGGAAGGAAGTAGAAATGCCGCACACAAAGTACGCGCTGGCTGCATATTATGTCATTGCCATGAGCGAGGCGTCCTCAAACCTGGCACGGTTCGACGGTATGCGGTACGGGCTGCGGCTGGAAAAGGACCACGACTGGCATACTACATACAGCGAGATAAGGGCTCAAGGGTTTGGCGAGGAAGTGAAACGGCGTATCCTGCTGGGTACGTATGCGCTGTCAGCGGGGTATATGGACAAGTATTACCTCAAGGCATTGAAGGTCAGGACACTTATCAGGCAGGACTTTGAGCGGGCGCTCAAAGACACTGATGTCCTCATAGCACCTACCATGCCAACGCCGGCATTCAAACTGGGTGAGAAGATTAGCGACCCTCTGACCTTATACATGGCAGATGTGAACACCGTGCCAATTAACCTCGCGGGTGTGCCTTCGGTATCACTGCCTTGTGGTTTCTCGAACGGGCTGCCTATCGGGTTACAGATAATGGGCAAGCATTTCGATGAAGAGACCATTATCCGCACGGCTTATACCTTTGAGCAGAATACTGATTTCCATACCAAAGCGCCGGAGGTGGTATAGATGCGGGAAGGGAGTTTGAAATTGCGTCCGTACCTGGATGAGGTTGGTGTGATGATAGGGCTTGAGATACATGTACAGTTGAACAAGCTCAAGACCAAGATATTTTGCGGCTGTCCCCTTGACTACCATGATGACGAGCCCAATACCCATACCTGTCCCGTGTGCCTTGGCCTGCCAGGGTCGCTGCCTGTAATAAACCGCAAATCTGTGGAATACTCTATCAAGGTGGGGCTGGCTCTTAATTGCACGATAGAGGAGCATACCCAGTTCTACAGGAAGAATTACTATTATCCCGACCTGCCAAAAGGCTTCCAGATTACGCAGTACGATTATCCCATTGCCTCAAATGGCTACATTAACATTGAGGGTGAGGATGGCGAGATACGAATCCGCATCAACCGGGCCCATATGGAAGAAGACCCGGGGCGGCTGGTGCACGAGGGCGGCAGTATCGAGCGTTCCAAGCATACGCTGATTGACTACAACCGCAGCGGTGTGGCTCTGCTTGAGATAGTGACCGAGCCCGATATCAGGAGTCCGAAGGAAGCGCGCCGGTTTTTGGATAAGTTACGAAATATTCTTGGATACCTGGATGTGGTGGATACTACGCTTGAGGGTTCCATGAGGGTGGATGCCAATATCTCATTGTCAGGCGGCAGCCGGTCTGAGGTGAAGAATATCAGCAGCCATAAGGGTGCCGAGCGGGCGCTGCTATTCGAGATCGTGCGGCAGAAGAACCTGCTGCGCAGGGGCGGTAAGGTGGTACAGGAGACCAGGCACTTTGACGAGGCCAGGGGTGTGACCGTGAGTTTGAGGACCAAGGAGGAAGCGCATGATTACAGGTACTTCCCCGAGGCTGACCTAGGCCCAATTAAAGTGGCTGACTGGGCGCCTGGGATTAAAGCGACTTTGCCGGAACTGCCTGATGCCAGGCGGGAGAAGTTAGTTTCCTTGTACGGTATTACCGAAGACCATGCCAAGAGCCTGACTTCGGAGAAGCAGTTGGCTGATTTCTATGAGGAAGTTGTTATAAAGTGTAGTAATTACTTCAAACCAGATGAGTCTATAGATTATTACATACGGGATGATATTGCGCTTCTTGCTGCTGCATGGATTGTGGATGTGCTGAAAGGTGAACTGAACTACAGGAATCTGGGTATTGAAGCGTTTTCCGTTGAAAATATGGTGCAATTATTGATACTCATAGCAGAGGATAAGATTACAGATGCTAGTGGTAATGAATGCATCCGAAAACTGCTGGACGTCGGGGGCACCCCCGAGAAAATTGTAGAAGAAGAAGGGCTGCTGAAGGCCCGCGGCGACATTGTGACTATAGCGGTGGAAGAGGTCATTGCAGAGAATCCCCAGGCAGTTGAGGATTACAGGTCTGGCAAACAGGAAGCAGTAAACTTCCTGATGGGGCAGGTAATGAAGAAGACCAGGGGCCGTGCCGGTGCCAAAGAAGTTCGCGAGATGATAATCCAGAGGATTTAAGTTAAATCATTATAATAGGAACATGCGAGGTTGCAAAATATGAAAGAAGAACGCTGGGGAGATATCGGTTCCAAATCTTCACACTTAACAAGTGTGCATCCATGTTACAACGAGAAAATGCATTTTAAGACCGCACGCATCCACCTGCCTGTGGCGCCTAAGTGCAATATCCAGTGCGGATACTGTGTCCGCTCCATTGATAAATGCGAACACAGGCCAGGGGTGAGCAGTAGCATCATGACGCCCAAGGAGGCGCTGGAACGGGTGGATAAGTATGTCAAGGAGATGGATAACCTGAAGGTGGTGGGTATTGCAGGTCCTGCCGAGGCCCTGGCCAATGATGCTACCTTTGAGACCCTGCGCCTGGTACATGAGAAGTACCCTGACCTTATCGAATGCATTGCATCCAACGGGCTGCTGCTAAGCGAGAAGATTGATGAGTTGAAGGAGGTTGGTGTTAACAGTGTGACAGTGACCGTGAACGCTGTCAATCCCGAAACTGCTGCTAAGATATACCACTGGGTGCGGTACCACGATAAGACTTACAAGGGCCTGGAAGCTGCTGAACTTTTACTAGAGAAACAGTGGGAAGGTATCAAGGCTGCTGTCGAGGCAGGGTTGGTAGTCAAGATTAATACGGTGCTGCTGCCTGATATTAATATGGATGAGATTGAGGATATTGCTAAAAAGGGGGCTGAGTACGGGGCTTTTATTATGAATATTATCCCGCTGATACCTTTATATGATTTTGAGGGGGCAGAGCCACCGTCCTGTGATGACCTGAAGGAGGTACGCGAAGTGGCCGGGAAGTACCTGCCACAGTTCAGGCTGTGCCAGCAGTGCCGGGCTGATGCTGTGGGTGTGCCTGGGGCTGAACCTTGCGGGTCACCTGTGCAGAAGCGGGCGCAGGGTGAGTATTTCCATGGGTGAGTGAGGGGTTATCTGGTTGGGTCGGTTAATAGGCAGATAATCCTGAAAATGCTATACAGGCCCCGTTACAATTTGTACGGGGTATACCAGTGACTAAGAAGGTGTGCATAATATGGCAGATCCAATGGCAATTGAAAAATTAGTTTCCCAATTATATGAAAATCGAGGTTATTTCACGAAACTTCGATATCCATATAAAAGTAAAAAAGGTGCAAATAAAGATGTAGATGTAATTTGTATTAAAGGAAATGAATTACTCTTAATTAGTGTTAAAAGAGTGGGCTCTCATCAGTGGTTTTTAAAATGTGAAAATGAAGAAGAATATGAAAGCCATACAATTAGTAATGCTGTAAGACAATTATTAGATGAAGATTTAGAA
>JAKRWB010000214.1 GCA_022353185.1 ANME-2 cluster archaeon
CCCATCCAGCACCTTATAACCCATCCGCCCCCGCCTGATATACTCATTATTCATGTGTATTCATCATGCCCCGTCAATATCGCCACAACATCATCCCCCCTCACAACATCGGACAGCTCATGAGAAATACCCACGCCCGGATACTCAAGCACATGAGGATCATGCACGGTCAGACTGCATCCTGCATCCACCGGCAGGTCCCTGTACGGCTCAGACGGCGGGTTCCTGGCATCATCAGAATTATTGATAAAAGTCCAAGATGGCAAACTCCACAGCATCTCAGTATTATCCAGAAGCGTCACAGACTCCTCACTCAGATACACCCATCACTCCTTATACGGCAGAAACCACAGATTCGACATTTGAAAGCCGTTCCTTAATCTCAGATATCTCCATCTGGATGGACGAGAACCTTTCGCCTGCATCAATGTCATGCTTTGAGACAATGGACTTCAAATCACTAAAATTCTCATTCGACTCTTTCTTGAAATCTTTTAAAACTGATGTGTTTTTTTCCAGAACAGATGTGTTTTTTTCCAGAATAGATGTATGAGTATCCAGTGTATCAGAAATATGCAAAAGAATCGGGATACCTTTCCCCCACTGTTCCATCTGGAATGATTGCATGACTCTTTCCACAGGAGGAACTGAATTCCTATACTCCTCAAAAGATATATCATCCACAATAGATTTTTCAGGTCTTGTGGAAACAACAAAACTCTTAAACTCCTCCATTACCTCTTCATCAGTCTCAATGACAACAACGACAGCTTGAACCCCATCAAAATATGTATTGAATGTGTTGAAGTTATCAACACCAAGGGACAGAACTTTGTTCACAAGGAGCACCCTGTAACCAACATCATGTACCTTGCGCCCTGTAATCTTAACTTTGATCTTTTGCATCATTTTGCCTCAAATATCATTACACCTGATTGCAGAAATAATTTTCTGACACACACCTATCATACCCATTCTTATCCCCTCTCCCAATCCCCTTATACACAAACCCAGCACCAACAAACCCATCGGCATCCACCACATTCCGCCCATCCACAACCACAGGACGCTCCACCCCCATCAACCCCTTCAACACCCCTGCATCAAGTCAGAAATAATCATCATGCCCCGTCAATATCGCCACAACATCAGCCCCCTTCACAACATCTGACAGCTCATGAGAAATACCCACGCCCGGTCAGACTGCATCCGGCATCCACCGGCAGGTCCCTGTACGGCTCAGACGGCGGGTTCCTGGCATCATCAGAATTGCTGATAAGTGCCCGGTCCGGATAGGTGGGGGAGGTGGTGACGGGGGTTGATAATTTCAAGTAATAGTCCTCTTTAATTTGTTTTTGTGAATGTTATTAGATATTGCGGCAGTTATTTAAGTGTTATTGATGGGTTTATTTAGGGTTGTTGTGTCGGGAAGTGCCGGTGATGGCTGTTAAAATATAAAATAGAAGTTATTCTTAATACTAGCCCTGCACCCGCAGCCCTTTAGGGCGGCAGGGTGCAGCCAGCCTTAGTGGTTCATGTGGCATGTGTTCGGAGAGGGAGGAATGCATAGTTTAGGTCACAATGTCTTTGCGCTCTTTGCGAACTTTGCGGTGAGTTATTCACAATCCAGAACTACATTTTAGCTGCACTTTATTTGATGCTCGTTCCTATCCCCTCTCCCAATCCCCTTATACACAAACCCCGCACCAACAAACCCATCAGCATCTACCACATTCCGCCCATCCACGACCACAGGACGCTCCTGCCCCATCAACCCCTTCAACACCCCGGTATCAAACCTTAAAACAATCTGGAATATGGAATCTCTGCACACCTTTTCCAACACACATCTATCAAAAAAAGTACATTGGATACCACGTCAAGTACAATAACAATAGCATGACCTATCTTCGTCTTTCCATCACTCAAACCATGGGGAAAGAACGGACCTTTGACTTATCGATCACAATATAATTTCCTTTAAGTTCAATACCAGATTCAAAAATAAGCCACTCAAGCGTTTTCAGTATATATTCTGGAGAGAGGGGTGGAATTCGCAACAGCACAAATCCGCATAAGGCACCTGGTATATTACGATATACCCTACTGCCGAATTCCTTGTCAAAACTGACCAATACAGCCTTATGTTTTATGGAAATATCAAGTACAATCTCATCACTGCATCCCCTGGCTTCTTCTAGAATTGATACGATGTCACATCCGCGTGCTCTTAAGCCGCGTATGACTAAAATCGGTATATTCTCATCAGCAACAACTATATTGCTACAATTCATGCAGTAGACTTCTGTGGTACAGGGTAAATGTGTTCCGTCTTAAGCAGGTGCAAAGCATAATTGAGCGCAGCTAAAACATCTTCGTTCTCAAGTTGAGGATAGTTCTCGATGATCTTTTCATGCGACCAGTTATTTCCCAGCAACTCAAGGATAAATTCCACTGAGATACGTGTTCCCCTGATGATGGGTTTCTCGCCTAAAATAGCGTGATCAATAACGATCCTGTCATTATATATCATAATAATCTACCTATTAACAATCATGTTACCTTTTATTTAAGCATATCCCGGAGCCCACGAGCATTGTGATTTTTACATTCCGAGACATACCGTCATATAGATGGCTTCAACGGCAAGACAGCATTCAGCGTCAAGAACGAGGGGTCGTACACCCTGGCATTTCCCCTACCCTTCAGATAGTTGATAATGATATCCGTGTTAACAAGGAACCGGGCTTTATGCATTACTCTTTAATAAAATATGTTCTTACTGGCAATCGCTTGTTATTTCATAGCATGCTCATTCCTATCCCCTCTCCCAATCCCCTTATACACAAACCCAGCACCAACAAACCCATCAGCATCCACCACATTCCGCCCATCCACAACCACAGGACACTCCTGCCCCATCAAGTCCTTCAAATCCCCTGCATCCAGTGCGAAATACTCGTCATGCCCTGTCAATATCGCCACAACATCAGCCCCCCTCACAACATCGGACAGCTCACGCGAAATATCCACGCCCGGATACTCCAGCACATAAGGATCATGCACGGTCACACTGCATCCGGCATCAACCAGCAGCTCCCTGTACGGCTCAGACGGCGGGTTCCTGGCATCATCCGAATTACTGATGTGTGTCCGGTCCAGCAGGGTTGATCCTCGGCCTGCCCGGGTTGGATGGTGGGGATATGTGGGGAAGGTGGTGGTGGGGATTGGTGATTTCAAATAACAGTCCTCTTGAATTTGTTTTTGTGAATGTTATTAGATATTGCGGCAGTTATTTAAGTGTTATTGATAGGTCTATTTAGGGTTGTTGTGTCGGGAAGCGTGATAGTCGCAGCCGGTAGCTGTTAAAATATATAATTTAAGTAATATTGCGCCGCAAAGAACGCAAAGTTAAGGTAACAATGTCTTTGCGCTCTTCGCGACCTGCACGCCCCACAGGCGTAGCAGGCACTCAACTCCGCAGGAGGTGAGTGTCCTTTGCGTTGAGTGCTTTACATGCTAAAACTACACTTTAGCTGCACTTCAGGAAAGTATATACTTTCCTATACCTTAAGAAAATCTGTAGATTTACCAACAGATTAGACTACCTTAGTCTCCAGTGTAATAGAAGAAGACTCTTCACTGCTGTATGTCATTTCAAAGTTGATTGTATATGTTCCCGTAGGTCTGATGCCATTAACCTTTTCTGGAATAGTAGCTACTATGGGAAGTTTAGCAGTCTCGCCTGGTCTTAGAGTATCGGAATAATCAAAACTATATTCACGTTTAGCTTTATCCCCCATCCAGGCATATTTATTGTTAATTATCAATGTCTTAATTTTAAATCCATCTATATCCACGGTACCCACGTTTATTACAAGCAGTTCTGTTGATATGGTGTCACCAGTTTTATAATTTGGTGCAATTCTAAGATTGGATATCTTGAGCTTTTCCACAACAGGAACCTCAATAATACCGCTGCTGATATTTTGACCATGGTATTGTGCTGACCAGGTATGTGTACCAGATGTGGTACCTATTATACTTACCATTTTACACTGCTCGGAAATACCAATAATGTCATCATCAAACATTATTTGTGTACCAGGAACATTTGCTGGTACATCATTAAAATAAGTCTGGAATTTCCATGTCCCATAATTTTCTGAAGGTTGAGGTTCAACTGTAATCCCCTGTGTGGATGATATTGCGGTTATCGTTATCTCTTTCTCCAGCATGAATGATTCATTGGAAGCTTCTGCTCGAATTGTATGTACCCCTTCCGAAAAGACAAAGTTAGATTCAGGACCATTAGACTCATTTTTACTATCGATCCACCAGGAATATTTTATCGTTCCTATAAAATTATTTACATGAGCCATTAGCATTATATTTTCCTTCTCCCAAACAATGTGGCTGCATCCTATGTGAAGTTGTGGAGGTCTGTATGTACCAGCATCAATATCCAGATTTTCAGAAGGAAATATTATACAATAAGATACTGAAAATAACAATGCTCCCAGTGCTATAAATAATAAAGGTAATGTATCAAGTTGTATTCTATTCATTACAGCATCCCTTTATGGTTTGACCTTATTTATTACATAATTAACTTAAACTGTTATTATTAGATTTTATCTAACATCCCTTGTTTTTGGGAGCGTGGTAGTCGCAGCCGGTGACTGTAGAAATATATAATTAGGGTGATATTTCACCGCAAAGGACACAAAGTTAAGGTAACAATGTCTTTGCGGTGAGTTAACCATATGCCAGAACAACACCTAATCAGTATTTAACCTCGTCTTCTCCACCATAACCCCCGCCCTCAGCAGACTCCCAAACGTCCCCGAATCGCTCCAGTACCCATCCAGCACAGAATACCCCATCGCTCCCCGCCGGATATATTCATTATTCACATCCGTCATCTCAAGCTCACCGCGCCACTTCTCGGGTGGTGATATGGGGGCGTTGTGGTTCAATTTCGGGTCTTCCTTTAATATTAGACTTTTCATTTCAAGATATTTATTTGAACGTTGTGCGGGAGGCATTTTTGCGGTGGGAGGCTGCCGCTGAAATATATTTATAATGTTATTTAAATAGTTTACCCTGCACCTGCTGACCGCCAGCCGTATCTGGAGTTATTTTTGTATGTCTGTGGTTCATTTCTCCCTGTACCTATGATTTTTATGAAATGGAGGTTGAAATATTTAAGCAGTGTGGTTTGATTATCCTTTTTTTCATAATCCGTGTCTGAAAAACTTATTGAACTGCATTCCATACGTCATCCGTTAAGAGAAAAGTTATGAAATAAAACACGGATGACACTGATGACGCGGATACGCACGGATCAGGTTATCCGTGAAAATCCGTATGATCCGCGTCATCCGTGTTCGATTTAGTCTAGTGATCTCAAGCTCGCCCCGCCCGGGTGGAGATATGGGGTTGTCGTAATTCAATTTCCGGTCTTCCTTTGAAATTAGACTTTTCATTTTAGGATATTTATCTGAACGTTGTGCGGGAGGCATTTTTGCAGTGGGTGGCTCAGGCCGAAATGTATTAATAATGTTATTTAAATAGTTTACCCTGCACCCGCTGCCCGAAGGGTGGCCGGGGATGATTGTGGTTTTCAAATTATTATCTTTAAGCAGCATATCTCTTATGGGTATGTACCTTTATTTGTAAAAATCATCTATAGGCATTATCATGATGCTCAAATTCCAG
>JAKRWB010000010.1 GCA_022353185.1 ANME-2 cluster archaeon
AATGGCTGTATGGGTTGCATATTGAATGAGGGGGTAAGAACAATAATACATCAAAAGTAGCTTTGATGTACGGCCGATATCTATCATATCGTCCAGCACACCAAACAGGCCGAACAGTGCGATAACAATGAGCACCACATAATTTGTAGGTGAGAATATGAAGAACAGCGAGTTAATGGACAGGGCGAGCATGGCAATGAGGAGGATGGCTATCCCGCCGCCGGTGGGCACCATCTTTTCACCGGGTTTATAGTAGTCTTTGACCACCATGCCTTTTTTTGTGAGTTTCCTTATGAGGTAGGGCATTGAAATGGCAACGCCAATCAGTGGGATCAGGAGCACGCATAATATTTCGATGGCAATGAACTGCTGGTAGGTGAGGTTACTTAGAGTATCAAAGATATGTAAAATGTTGGATATCCCCTTGTTTGTTAAATGTTTTTTATGTTGTATACTGGGTTTTTATGGGTTTAACTTTTGTGGTAAATTGGGTGTAAGGGAATTGAGTGGAATGAGGCTGGAGTAATGTGTGTCTGAAGATCTCAATTTCTAAAGTTCGATGCTTGATTTATCTGAATGAGTGCTTCAGATGGTATGAGTTTTTTGTGTTGATTGTAAAAAAAAGTCCGAAAAATAACTGCAACTTGTTAAATGAGATAAAGTGACACACAAAAAAAAGAAAAGTAAAAAGAGAATCATTCAATCCTCTTTTCTTCTTCTATTTTGCAATATGAACATTAACCCCAGGATAGCTGCTATTGGCAGGGCGATGGTGGGGAATTCTGGTATCGCATTACCACGAAAATCTATACATCTACCAATAGAAGATGTTCCTTTATCCACCACTTGCGTTTCTACTTTTAATTTATATATTCTGGGTTCAACATTCGCTGAGGCTTCCCAACCAATTTTTTCATCAGTAACATCATCCAAAATGTAATCAAAATCACTCATGAGAAAACTACCATCTCCACAAATCTCCATGACATATTGTTCAAAGCCTACATTATCGTCAATAATTTCCCCTGAATTTAATAACACCATTACATATAGAATTTCATTATCAAACCGTACATATGCATTTGATAAATGAACTGGTGAATTAGGACGTTCTCCATAATCCTTCATTTCTTTAAAAAAATCAAGACCAGTTACAGATTTATCCCATTCTTCAGATATACCATCAACCTCTGCTTTTTCTAAATTTGGGTAATGCATTTCTTCATTCAAATATGTGGGAGTTGCACATGGATCTGGTTCATCTGCACACACCACAGGCATTATAGCCAATAATATTATTGTAACAAATAACTTTGAGATTATTTTATTCATACTTCCCAATCTCCTAAATTAACAATTATACTCTCCATCGATTTAGTTTACATTTATTTACAGTTATGTTTTCAGCAGTGCATTTACATTAAATAATAAATCTAATTATTATCCCGCTCTTCATCTTCACTCTTATCCATACATCCTAACGTACAGAACATCGTTTCTCTTACATATTGCTCAAGAACGAACATTTCTTTATCGCAGTGACCACATCTGATTGTCTTTAATGTCATTTCCCAAAACCACCTATGATTAATTCTACTTTTACGTAATACAATGATTAGATCATAAGTACTTAAAATTTTCCGCGCACATTAAAAATTATTATTATAGTAATACGTATTATGATGATGAATCTATATTTATCGAGGTTATACAAATATAAATATATAAACGGCTGCTACATTTGTAAAATAAAGATTTGAAGATAATGAACGCGATTTAAATTGGCCAGCTAAACAAATAAAAAAAAAGAAAAGCAAAAAGAGAATTATTCAATCCTCTTTTCTTCTTCTACTTTGCAATATGAACATTAATCCCAGAATAGCTGCTATCGGTAGGGCAATGGAGGGGAATTCAGGGATTATCCCTGTACTATCATCAGTTATCCATGTACTATCATCTTCTACTACTACATCAGAACCATCAAGTAATCTCATATGGACTGCTACTTTATGTCCTTCATAATTAACAGGAATAGTACCCTCCATATCACTTAATTTAAATGTAAAACTTGTCAATTGAGATTGAGTAGGAGCAGTGTTTTTAACACTGCCACTTAGAAATATTCCAAAACCAGCTACATTATTTGTAGAAGAACTCTGTGCCCACGTAGATGATAATGATGAAATGGGATTACCATCTACGTGAGTAACTGCATATGAATCACGACCTAAATTGTAATAAACTGTATCAATTCCCTGAACTGTCCAATCAGATGGGCAACTTGTTACCTCTACATGCATCGTATTTAAATTTGAATCTGTAGTCACAGTAACCTCAAATCCGTCAGGAATACTATCATCATTCATTTGATTCAATACAATTGTTTCTGCACTTGCAACATTGACTAATAATGCAAATATAATACTTAACATTAACAATATTCTCTTATTCATAATATACCAACCCTTGATTATACCTCAATTATTACTACGCTCGTAATCTTCACTTTTATCCATACAGCCTAACGTACAGAACATCGTTTATCTTGCATATTGCTCAAATATGAAAATTTCTTTATCGCAGTGACCACATCTGACTGTCTTTAATGTCATTTCCAAAAACCACCATGATTAATTCCACTTGTACGTAATTCAATGATTACATCATAAGTACTTAAGATTTTCCACGCACATTAAAAATTGTTATTATAGTGATGCGCATTATCATGATG